>JBAZHB010000030.1:0-13907 GCA_041652535.1 Candidatus Babeliales bacterium | reverse complement strand
ATAAGTTCATGACCTCGTGCATCAAGAATCGTATCGCCGTTAAAATGCAGAACTTTGCCCGCTGGAATTCTAAAATCACCATTCAAAATCAAGGTGTGCCCGCGGCCGTCGATTTTGCCGCCAGTCGTCAATGTGACACCAGAATCAAACTTAAGATCTTTAAGCATGCGAATGGTGCTGGTCTCGCGTAAATCGATACCGCCAGAAATAGTAAACAGCACATCCATGTTGACACATGATTGTGGCATTACCGTAAAGCCTTCGTTGAAGCGTACAAAACCTTGGGCAACGTCACCGCTACGAAAAACATGATTAGTATTCACGTAAGCGGTTTGATTGTCATAGGCGGTAATGCTGCTGGCTAAAAGCGATGATGAAACAAGCGATAATGCAAACAAAAGTAAACTGCGTAGATACTTCATACACTCCCCTCTCTCTACTTAAAATAAAACTAACTCCTTTTTCTCCTCGTCTGTTGCGCAATGGTCAGAAAGTAATCTTCCAATGTTGGGCGCTCTACCCAAATTTGGGTATATATCACCCCCGCACGTGCAAGCTCAGTAAGTAACTCTGCAATTTTACTTTCTTCAATATCGATGGTAATCCAACGTTCTTCGACTTGATACGGTAATTGTTGCGACTGCACATAGGCAATCGTTCGCTTAAGACCATCACCAACATCAAGATATACCCGGGTTGTCGAAATGCTTGCTGCAAGCGCAGTTGGTGTATCGTCAGCAATAATTTTACCCGCTTGCAACACCATAACGCGGTCACAAACCTCGGTCACTTCACTCATATTGTGTGACGTAAACAAAATTGAAACACCTTGTTCTTGCTGTTGTTGACGAATGAATTTACGAACATCCTGCGCAATATCAGGATCAAGCGCAGCTGTCGGCTCATCAAGAAACACCACGCGTGGATTGGTCATAAAAACTTTAGCTAATGTTACCCGCGTTTTTTGCCCCGCAGAAAGCGTGCCAAACATTTGATTCCGAATATCCCAGGCGCCAAATATTTTGAGAAATTTTTCGCTTGCTGCGCATCGATCTTTTTTAGGCATACCGTAAAGGCGACCATGAATAGCAAGATTTTCATACACCGTTAAATAATGCGGAATGTTGACATACGTACTTGCAAAACCAACATGTTGCAACGCCCAGGAACGATGCTGCGCAAAATCACGTCCGAAAAACTTAATGATTCCTGATGTCGGGGTTAGCGTACTCAACAACATTTGTATCGTTGTTGTTTTACCGGCGCCATTGGGGCCTAGAAGCCCCAAAATTTCACCCTGTTTGAGTTCAAATGAAATATGATCGACAGCTACAAAATCTTTATTTTTGTCCTTACGCGATGGGAATATTTTAGTGAGTTGATCAACCGCAACTGCAATATCACGCGTTTCCATTAGATGCTTATCCCCAAATAAGCAAAAAATGCATCGGCACGTGGCTCACGCCCCAAACAATCTTTGAGTAATTTTTCAGGATCGGCGCTTCCGCCTTTGGCAAGAACGGTACACACCAATCGCTTACCAGCGTCAGGGTTTATCAGCCCCTGTGTTTTGACCGTATCAAAAAGATCCATCGCATACACCTTGGACCACATATAACTATAATAGCGGGCGCCATAACCAATAAGATGGCCAAATGATGCTTGCATATGCACCGAAGAATCATGAACTACCATCGGCATTGTCTCTTGAGCAAGTTGCGCACGAAGTGCATCAATATCTTTTTTTTCTCCGGGCTTGAATACTGCCAACGACAACAATGAGAGCATACACTGACGCGTCACAAACCATCCAGAATCAAATTTTTTGAGGGCAATAACACGGTCAACAAGCTCATCGGGCAGAGTTTTTCCCGTCTGATAGTGGCAGCTCAAATTTTTGAGAATCTCTTTATCAAATGCCCATTCTTCAAACAGCTGTGAGGGAACTTCTACAAAGTCACGTTTAACCGAGGTTCCAGAAAAGGCTACTAATTCGGTGCTACCCAAGACATGATGCATGGCATGGCCAAATTCATGGAAGAATGTTCCAACATCATGATGTTTAAGCAATGCCGGGCGATCGCCTTTACTACGGGGAAAATTTGCAATAATACAGGCAATAGCAGGAGCTGTTCTTAGAGCGCCATCACCTTCGTGACGTTGCGTGGTTGCCACAATATCAACCAAGCAAAAATGTTCATATTTATGTTCGCGTGGATAAAGATCAAGAAAAACATAGCCGCGAAGCACATGCGTATCTTTATCGCGAATTTCAATAAGCTGTACTTCATCATGCCAGGCCCATGCAGGCTTTACAAAAACAAATTCCAAATTCAAAAAGCGCTGATAAATATCCAGCACTCCTTTAACGGTACGATCAACCGCAAAATACTGTTCAAGCTCATGCTCATCAACATCAAAATGTTTTTTCTTATATGAACGCTTAGCAAAACTAATATCCCATGGTTTGAATCGTCCTTTATCATCAAGCGTAACGCCCATAGGAAGATCGGAACGCAAGGTTTCAATTTCTTTGTGCAGCTTGCTTTTGCATTTAGCCGTTAAGTCATGCAAAAATTCTTCAGCCCTTTCAGGAGTACGCGCCATTTCATCATCAATATTAAGTTCTGCATAACTTTTAAATCCAAGTTTGCGTGCAAGCAGATCGCGCTTGGCAATAATATCGTCAAGCAACGCGCAGTTTGCAGGATATGCACGGTTGCTAAAAAGAGCGTACATTTGTTTACGTGTTGATTCTACCGTACAATGCTCCATTACTTCATCAAACGCCGGCCAGTTGTTGGGCACAATCACGTTACCGTCTTTATCATGTTCAAGATGTGCAATAAAGTGAGGATTGCAACCAGCAAGTTCAGCTTCTTTAAGCACTAACGTACGGTTATCGGACCGAATATTTTCTTCAAACTTTAATTCAACCTCAGCAAGTTCTTTGTGTAACTGTTTTACTTCATTAAATGCGACATCAGACAAATGAAATCCCTCGCGTTTAAATTCACGCATCTTTTCAGCAAGAAAATAACGCTCTTCATCATTAAGTTTCTCATGCCGCGCAGCACCATCGGCATATTCTCTGAATGCGTTATATAATTTTTTGTTCATAAACGCATCGACAGAAAATTTTTGCAGCTTAAGCACTTCTTCTTGACATGCATCGCGCAGCGCCTTGTCAGGGCTTACCATTTCAAGGACTGCAAGCGCACTACTTATATCTTTAAAGTCACCACACAGACGATCAAAGGCAAGGGCGGTGTTAGCAAATGTTCGTTTATCAGCTTCAAGCGCATAGAGCTCATCCAGGGCTGCGCGGGCACGCGTGATAGCATGTTCGGCATAACGATGAACTTCAGATTCAGATTTGGGGAAAAAACGGCAGGCATCTTCTGCATGTGTTACTGGTTTGGTAAACATGGAGCAAAACTCCTTATAAGAAATTTCATGTGATCTATCACCCTGGCCGCAGCTGCTCACTAAAACTAAGGCAGCCAGGAACATTATATTTTTTTGCATAACCCTCATAAAACTCTCCATCTAATCGCTAACATTTCAAACAATGCGTTAGTTTACCAAGCAAAACAAACGACAGGCAATGTAAACGCATAGTTTACGTAAAATCTAAAGTTTAACGTTAGAATTTCTAACATTAAAAGTTAGATTTTACTGATTTTGGGCAGTAGCGATACTGGACAGAACCCATAAACATGGTATCGTCTCTGGCTAAAAGATTTACCCAAACTACAAGGAGATTTATCATGTCCCGCTCTTCATCCCGTCTTCTTACCCTCTCCGCACTGGTCTATGCAACCAACAGCATTATGGTCGCGCAACAACCAGCACCATCACCATCGCGTACCATCATCAAAGCAGTCGAAACCACTACCGCAGTTGTCAAAAAGCATCCTGAGTTCCTCGATAAAATTGATGTCACGGCTAGCGATATTATTGTTACCGCAAAAAAACGCGCAGATATTATCAAGAATGAAATCCCTACGGATGAACGCAAGGCTATAGAAAAGGCAGTTAAAGAAGAAGCTGAAGAAGCTTATGCTGAAATCAAAAATATTTTTAAACATCGCAGCGACAGAATTAAGAACAAAGTTGATGCCGTTATTGGCAGCGAGAAACGCGAAGAGATCACCGATGGTATTGAAGCTGATGTTGAAGAACTTGATGCACGTGCGCAGGAAATTAAGCTTGCGCAATCATGCAAAGAGCTTGGCAAAGATATTAAGGCCGCGCATCAGAAGAATATGGCAAACTAAGGTACCACCGCTCAGATCAAGCTGTCTGTCGTCTTTACGAAAGAATCTTGTGTATTTTAAAGTGTGACTTTAAAATACACAAACAATGCTGAAAAGATTGACTCGGTGAGCATTTTGAAGGCCAAACTATTAAAGTTCAAAGATTTTTGTCTGATATGAATGAAAATGAGAAAGACCGGGAAAGAAACTCCCCGGTCCAAAGTTTTTCTGCGATAAGATTTATCTGCTATAGCTTGTGCGACGTGCTGTTCCTGTTCTTGCTGTTTGAGCTTTCACATTTCTTATTTTTGCATTTAATGCATCAATCGCACTTGAAAGATCAACGATTTCAGCAGAATCCTTAGCATTTGCATAAGCTCGATTAACTAGTTGAATTTGCTTGAGATCCAACTCTGACAAACATTTTGCTAAAACACCATCAGCTGCAACCATATCCTTTTTCGCAGCAGCAAGAGAATCTTTTGCTTCTTTAAGGTCATCATTGTAGTTGCTTGTATCAATTCCTAAATCTGAAGCGTCATTCATTTTCTTCTGTAAATCTTTTATTTGACTTCTTGCGGTAGCATTTGCTGCTTGAGCCGAATCAATGCTTGGTTGTGTTGCTTTAGTTATCTTGTCAGCGATGGCTTGATCATGCGCCTCTTGCTGAGCTCGGATTCTTTCTAATTTCTGTTGTTCTATCTCAGCAAGCCCTCTGGCTTTTTTTAATTCAGCATCAGTAGTTGCATACCCTTCACCAATCTTCGCGCCTGTTGTAGCCAAATCTCTTGTTATCTCCATACCTGCTTGCATCGCCCCAAGTTTCGCGGCCTGTTCCGGCGTCATTGTCTGATACCCTGGTCCATAAGGCATCGTACCAGTCGGTGGCATCCGTTGTACGCCAGGAACCATAGGCATCGTAGCCATCCCTGGCATCATCCCGGAAGTAGTAGTTGTTGCAGGAGGAGTTGAAATTGGACGAGAAGGAATCGTTACGGCAGCAGGAGCACCAGCAAGAGCAGCTTCTGTCGGACGAGCTACTTCCGCGCTCACCAACCCCACCGTACCAATAACTACCGCCGCTACAAGCGCTATCGATCTCATCTTCATAAACTTTCCCCTTCCAAAAGACCAACTTTTCACACCTCTTTGATAACTTTCTATCTCAATCCTAGCAATAATTATTTTCTAAATGCAATATTTTCATTAACAATGTTGCTGCATACTGGATATAGAGCTTCATCAAAAATTCACTTCTTGCCACTTTTCCCCCATTTTTCTCCCGGCGCCGTAACCGTAAAATCGCACGGGCAGACGGCACATTTGCCACGTTCTCCCTCTTCACCCACAAAAAACTTCTCCTTGATCGATTCCTCTAAGTTATTTTCTGAATGATAACCTTGCATAATGGCAGAAGTTCCTTGGTATAAATCGCCATCCTTAAAAATTAAAAAAGCTGGGGAATCGAGTTTCTTGAGTCCCAGATCACCTAACAATTCTTTGAGCCGCCGAGCATTTTCCGAACCTGCGGTACCGCATTCCATTGTCGCGCAGGCAACAGCTCCCTTAAAAAATTTGGCCGTATTATGGAGTGCTTTGAGTGACTTTTCTTCATCTTTATCTCCATGATGATAGACCATCACCATAACCGGCTTGCACCGAGAAATAAGCGCAACAATGTGGTCAAAATCATT
The DNA here is from genome assembly GCA_041652535.1 of Candidatus Babeliales bacterium. Taxonomy (GTDB): domain Bacteria; phylum Babelota; class Babeliae; order Babelales; family RVW-14; genus UASB124. The sequence continues at coordinate 7,954 of JBAZHB010000030.1, read as the reverse complement.
GTTTCCATTAATGGCAAGCAACGAACACAACGCTTTTTCGGTTTCTTGAGCAAGCGCACGTTCTTGTAAGTATTCAGGAGTTGTTAAAAAACGCTCTTCGTGCGGATAGCTCTGCAGCACAACGCCCCACGCCGCAGCAACAATGGCTAAACTACACACTATTCTTTTCATACGCCCCCCTTGGTTATAAGATCCCCAATCACATTTTTAGTTTAGAAAATAACGAATTTTAAAAGCAATGAAGCATTATTATCGCATCTCTTCAGCCGGCTCAATCTGTGCCATAAGCATCGTAGCGCCCTGATGTTCAGGCTCCATTTTGAGCACCAAATCCACCTCGCGACGGGCAAGACTTTGCTCTCCCCGCTCTCGCTCAACCACACTCAGGTAAAAATGAGCATCAACATAACTAGGAGCTAACCTAACTGCATGTTCAAATGCCTGTTGCGCCTGGACAAGATTACGTTCTTTGATATATGCCTTGCCAAGATTTACCCAGGCAACTTCCGGGGTTTGATAAGAGGTATTTTTGATAAGATCACACCAAATCTTTTTTGCAGCAGCATAATCATTACGTTGAGCACAAAGACATGCACGATTATTATCAATTTCTGCAACGAGCGGAGCATCAGGATGGTAAGTTAATGCACGATTATAACAGCCCTCACTTTGCGCATAATCCCCAAGCTTGAAAAGAATCGCTCCTTTGCAGGCATAATATTCAGGCATAGGATCGCAGCCCAATGCTTTATCAATAGCAAGTAGGGCATGCTTGTAGCCGTTGGTAGTTCCTCCATCCTCGGCCATATCGGCAAGCGCCATTTTGCAATACGTCTGCGCTAAGTGTCGGGTATCCTGTTTTCCCCCACAACTTGTGAGCATAAGACACCAAAATATCGGTTTTAAAAAATTCATACTCAACCCCGTCCTCCTTTGCTATACTTTTTTTGTTATCGACTATCAAAAATTGTATCGTAAGTTTCCATCATTTTTCAATTGTATGTAAGGATATGCCGTGCACCTTATCTGGGAAGAATTTCTCAAAATAATCAAGGAGGAAGCCGGCAGCCAAGTTGTTGAAACCTGGTTCAAAGCAGTTTGTCTTGAAACATGGGATATCACAACACATACCGTTACCCTACGCGTCCCCAACCAATTTGTCAGCAGCTGGATTCAAAATCATTATCTTGAATTACTTCGAACCCATCTTGCTCGGCTCCTTCATGCACCGGTATTAAAATTTGCTTTTGTCTGCGCAACACCATCAACGCCTCAGCAAAAGGCACGCAGCATTATTCCAGCTGCAGTACTTTCTGATGCTGAATTTGTTGCGCCAGGCACACCCACCACGCAACCAGCACCGATTGTCGTTACACCACGTACGCATATCGCGGCAGTTGAGCGCGGCAATGGCAAAGAACGTTCAACAATAACGCTCAACGAAAACTATCGGTTTGATAACTTTATCGTTGGTCCCAGCAACTCACTTGCACATGCAGCAGCACGTGCAATTTGCACTAATCTTTCAAGCGTCTACAATCCCCTCTTTATTTATGGTGGCACAGGCCTTGGCAAAACGCATTTGTTGCATGCTATTGGCAACCAGGTTCGTGCACAAAATCCGGACGCCGTAGTACGCTACGAGACATCGGACAATTTTATTAACGACTTTATTAATTCAATCCGCTTTGATCGTTCACAACAATTTAGGAATAAATATCAAAAAGTTGATGCCATTCTTTTTGATGACATTCAATTTCTTTCTAACAAAGAACAAACACAGGAAGTTTTTTTTCATATCTTTAATGTGCTCTACGAACAACAAAAGCAGATTGTCCTTTCTAGCGATACCTTTCCTAAAGAAATTGCAGGTTTGCAAAGTCGCCTCAAGTCACGTATGGAATGGGGGTTGGTTGCTGACATCCAAGTACCTGACACCGAAACAAAAATGGCAATTTTACGCAAAAAGGCTGACTATCACACCATTAATTTACCGGATGAGGTCGCAGAATTTATTGCCGCCCGTGTTATATCAAATATCCGCGAACTTGAAGGCGCGCTTATTCGTGTTGGAGCATTTGCAGCACTCACCAATCAAAAAATATCAATCGAAATGGCCAAACGCGTTCTGCTCACGCTGGGCGAACCGAAAAGAGAAAGTATTCTGCTCGATACCATCATAAAAATTGTTGCTAAACATTACGATGTTGCAATAAATGACATCCGGTCAAAAAAACGGCATCAAGATATTGCCAACGTACGCCAAATTGCTTTTTATATGATGAAAAAAATGAGCAATTGTTCGCTGCAAGCAATTGGCAACTATGTTGGTGGGCGTGATCATTCGACCGTTATACATGCAGTCACCAAAGTTGAAAAGCTCCTTGCGCAAGATCGCACGTTCTGCCAAAAACTTGGTATTATTGAGCAAGAGATTTTGACATCTTAAAAGCAAAACCCAGAAATGCTTTTGTATGCCATTCCACCCGTGGTAGGATGAGAGCAACCGTAAGAAGAAAGGGGCCAAAAAATGAGATCATTATTCCGCGCACTTGCCGCACTTACCTTATTTACCGCAGGCTTGTATGCATCACACACCGCAGAACTTGACTACACCGTCGAGAACAAAACGGGAAAAACTATTTATTGTACCTGCTTTTCATATGTCCACAAAGGCGACTTTCGCCGCTGGCGCTGGGATAAATCCCCGGTTGTAGAAATACAAAATGGCGCAACGGCGATCATTGACGTTGATACACTTGATAATGAACAAGATCGTACAGCGGTATATGGATACTTGGGCGTTTTTGATAATCAACAAAGTGCCGATGATGCCGTCATCGAACTTGTAGACGAGCGCAAACTCATTGATATCGATCGTCTATCAGAGCTCAAAGGCAAAAAAGTTACCGTTGAAATCGAAAAATATGGACACAAAGAGTTTTTCGAATACGATTTCGTACCAGATACCGCATCAACAGAAAAATCATCGGAAATAGATTTTATGGTTGAAAACCGTACGGGAAAACCAATCATCGTCTGCTGTTTTGTTTATGAAAAACGCGGCAAAGGACGCTGGATTCCTGAGCTTGAAGCCAAAGATGATGCCACCGTTTGGCGCTTTGATAAAACGCCTTTAATTACGCTCAAGCCGGGCGAGAAGAAAATGCTGGATATTGATACAATTATTTCAGGACGTGATCGTAGCTATGTTCGTGGCTATCTGGCAGTATTTGATGGAAGCGAACGCGAGGAAGCTGAAAAAGCAACATATGAGCAGCTCGAAACACGACGCAAGCTCAATCTTGGTTTGCTCTCGACGCTTAAAAATAAAAAGGTAATCGTCAATGTTGAAAAATATGGTATCATGCCTAACTTCATTGACTACACAACCAAGCCACTCAGCAAAATAGACTTTAAAAAAATTCATACACGATAACACTATGCAACCAAAAGAAACTTTTCATACCTCAGTTCTTGTCGACGAAGTTGTTCACTATTTGGCGCCGCAGCCCAACAAAGTATATGTCGATGCCACCTTTGGTGGTGGCGGGCACACGCGCGCCATACTTGAGCATGAACCACACTGTTCAGTAATTGCCATTGACTGGGATCTTAAGGCAATAGAACGCAATGCTCCGGCGCTGCAAGAAAAATATGGCGACCGCTTTAAAATAGCGTGGGGCAACTTTGCGCATCTTCATAAATTACTCAAAAAAGCAGGTATTAAATCGGTCGATGGAATTTTGGCAGACTTTGGCACCTCGCAATTTCAAATTCATGAACGCGCAGGGTTTTCATTCCAAAAAGATTCGCCCCTTGATATGCGCATGTCCCCAAGCCACTATGCAACCACGGCCGCTGACTTTCTTAATCATGCCGATGAAAAAACATTGGTAGAAATTTTTCAGGAATATGGCGAAGAGCCCATGTCACGTAAAATTGCTCGCGCTATTGTTGAAACACGCAAACATATGGAATTTGCCACCACCGGGCAACTGGTTGATATTATTGAATCACTTGTTTCGCTTCCCGCATATCGCGCACGGCATGGCATCCATCCTGCAACGCGCACCTTTCAAGCGCTCCGCATCGCGGTAAATAGTGAACTTGAAAATATACGCATATTTTTGAGTTCCGGTTTTGGATTATTGAACCATGAGGGGCGCATGGTTTGTATAAGTTTTCATTCGCTTGAAGATCGCATCGTTAAAACTTTTTTTAAATCGCAACAAAGTTTTTGTACCATACTTACACCAAAACCGGTGACGGCAACAGAGGCAGAACTCGCACGTAATCCTTCTTCCCGTTCAGCCAAGTTACGGGCGGCAATCAAAATATAATTTTGTGAGGAGAATTAGGTAATTTAAAAAATATTGACAAAAAGAGACTGCATCTTTAGATTTAGGCTGTCTTTGGCATGGTTTTAAAAGGTTTTATCGCTCGGTGTGCAGCATAAACGACGCAAGTCGCCCGCTACCACGAAGCAAACCGGAGAGACGCTCATGGAGATTACAGAAGTAAAGGTTTTTCCTGCAAACGAGGGACGCCTTAAGGGTTACGCAACAATGGTTTTTGACGGATGCTTCATTGTGCGAGATATGAAAATTATCAAAAGCGACAACGGCTACTTTGTTTCAATGCCGTCACGCCGCAAAAAAGACGGCTCGTTCAAAGACATCGTTCATCCGCTCAATGCCGATATGCGACAGGTCATTGAAAATCGTATCATCGAAGAATACAAAAAAACTGTCGGCGAAGAATAAAAAACGTCACGCTTGATGGGGCGTAGCCAAGTGGCAAGGCAGCGGATTTTGGTTCCGCCATTCGGAGGTTCGAATCCTCCCGCCCCAGCCAATCATTCAGAAAGACATTAGTGAATACTCAAAGGCAAACCCCTCATACGGGGTCTTCTTCTTTTTTCGAAGAATCATTTTTTAAAAATTCAGAAACATTCATTCATCCAACCGCCACCGTTGGTGCCAACGTCAAGCTAGGCCCCGGGGTTAAAATTGGCCCTTTTTGTGTAGTCATTGGCAATACCACTATTGGTGCCAATACACGATTACACGCCTATGTCTCGGTTGGCTTTCCTGGAGAAGTTCTCGGTCTCAAAGAAAATTGGGGCACCGTTGAAATTGGTGCTGATTGCGAACTACGCGAATTTGTTACTATTCACGCACCACGCACGGCTAACGGCATCACCAAAATTGGTAATCATTGCTATCTTATGAACTTTGCCCACGCTTCGCATGATGTTGTACTTGAAGATAATGTCACGCTTATTAATAATGTCAGTCTTGGCGGGCATGTCCATATTGAAAAAAATGCTATCATTATGGCCGGCAGTGCGTCACATCAATTTTGTCGCATCGGCATGTATGCAGGACTTGGTCCTATGAGCGGCATTCGCCAAGATCTTCCACCATTTTGCTTATATAGTGGCAAACCTGCTCGCTTTTATGGACTCAATGTTATCGGGCTTAAACGAGGTGGCTTTTCACGCGAAAGCATTAACGCGCTCAAGCACGTTACCAAGCTCTTCTTTCAAGATAAGCTTTCACTTGAACAAATTATTGAACAAGCACAGCACGAACCAAACTGGGGCGCTGATGCTCAAGTAGCAACATTTTTGTCATTCATTAAAAACAGTCAACGTGGCGTTTCACGCAAAACCGCAACTCAACCACAGGATGAAGAATTATGATAAAGCTTGGAGTCATTGGACTCGGTCATATGGGTGGCTATCACGCAACCAATGCACGTAGCCTTCAAAAAGCACAACTCACCGCAATTGCTGATCCTGTTGAAGCACATTGGAGCAAAATTCGTGGTGCTACCATTACCACCGCGCACGATTTTAAGACCTGGTTGCCCGAAGTTGATGGTGTCATTATTGCCGTACCAACGGCCGCTCACTATGACGTTGCCAAAGAGTGTCTTGCCAAGGGCAAACATGTTCTGCTCGAAAAGCCTCTTACTAATGACTATGAACAAGCAAAAGAATTAGTTGACCTTGCACATGCAAATGGGGTTGCGCTTCATGTTGGCCATGTTGAACGCTTTAACGGTGCGATTCAAGAAGTAAAAAAAATTATTAATAAGCCAACGCTTATTGAATGTCATCGTGTAGGTCCCTTTGCACCACGCGTCCAAAAAGACAGCGTTGTTCTCGACCTTATGATTCACGATATCGACCTGGTCATCAATCTGGTTGATGCTCCAGTTAAAAGTTTTTCTGCACACGGCACCAAAGTTCACAGTTCATCATGCGATGTGGCTGCTGTTTCGATTACGTTTGAAAATGGCACGCTTGCATCAATTATTTCAAGCCGTGCTTCACAAATTAAAAAAAGAACCATGGCTATTCATCAGCCAGGTGAGTATATGCTGCTCGATTTTTCAACACAGGATCTTACGATTCATCGACAAGCAACATCAAGCGTCCAACTCGGGGCTGATCAATTAAAGTATCGTCAAGAGTCAACTATTGAACGTGTGTTTGTCTACAAAGACAATCCACTCAAGCTTGAAATTGAGCACTTTGTCGATGCAATTATTACCGGTGATCGTCTTACCAATGCAGCGCAAGATCTTGCCGCGCTTAAATTAACCTTTGATATTGAATGTTCACTCGGACTCAGATGATTGCACTCATTGCCGGAACCGGCTCACTTCCCATCGAAGCCTGCAAAAAATTTATTGCCGATCGTACAGATTTTTTTGTTATCGTTCTTTTCCCTCACGATAATGCAGCAGCAATTCGTACATGCGTTGATAATCATGCAGAAGTTATCGTACAGGAATTTTATAAGCCTAACGGCATTCTAACACTCCTTGCTGAACGAAAAACAACTGACGTTCTTTTTTTGGGCAAGGTTGATAAGCAAAATCTTCTTAAACATCTTAAATTTGATTTTTTTGCCATCAAACTTCTCGGCTCACTCATCAATAAGAATGATACCAATATTATGGAAGCAATTGGCAAAGAAATGGAAAAACGTGGCATGCGGATTATGCATCAAGATGACGTCTTGGGTGGTTTATTGGTACCACCTGGCATTCTTACGGGCACGCTTACGCCCGAGCTGCGCAACAATATTTCTATCGGGATTGCCACCGCACATGATCTTGCCCATGCACATATTGGGCAAACCGTGGTTATGAAAAATGGCATGGTTCTTGCAGTTGAAGCAATTGAAGGAACTAACGCTTGTATTCGCCGTGGCATAGAACTTGGCAGCGGTGGGATTGTTGTGTGCAAATCAGCACGATCAGATCAACATCGAGGGTTTGATCTTCCCACACTAGGTCCCTCATCGCTTGAAGGCATTAAGCCGGGCGAGGTTGCAGCATTTTCCTGGCTTGCATCAAGTACGCTTATTGCGCAGAAACAAGAGTTTATTATGCGTGCGCAGGAGCTGGGAATTGCATTGGTGTCGGTAGAACAATAACAAGACACCTATCTCACACTCTCTTATTTTTGATACACTCCATTTCGATCCTATAACCCCTTGTTGAGAAAAAGAGAGTAGCTATGAAGAACCTTCGCATTATTCTTTTACTTTTGCTTTTTCCCCATAAATCATCTGCTCACCATACACGGTCAAATCTCCAAGAATTTACCCTACCAAGCACCTTTGATTGCGCATCATATAAAGCTCGAGAACAGCAGCATCTGGCCACCGGCATCAGTGCTGTTACCTATGGACTGAGCGGTGGACGCTTTGGGGATAATTTATTGTGTTATGTGCATGCCAAGTGGATTTCGTACAAATATCATATACCGCTCCTGTACTTTCCGTTCGAATATTCCTCGCACTTGGTTTTTGATGAGGCAGAACTACTTTCAACCGTCGGCAATACTCATGCGCTCAAGAAATATGACGACGGCCAACCGGTCAACAAAATTCTCTGGATCAATACCGTCAAAATCAAACCTGATGAAGGCACT
>JBAZHB010000029.1:0-14008 GCA_041652535.1 Candidatus Babeliales bacterium | reverse complement strand
CAGCTTTCTGATTAACCGGCTTTTGTTCTGCCTTTTCAGTTTCAACTTTCTTCTCAGTTGTTTTTGCTTCTTTCTCCATATCAGCAAAAAGCTTTTCTAATTCCGCAATTTGCTTTTTGAATTCTTCATCTGAAAATTCATCATTTTTTTCAGATGCTTTTTTTGTTTCATCTGCCTTTGGTTGTTCAGGAGCAGCAACATTTTTTTGCTCAACCCTAGGTTGCTCAACAGCAGGTTGTGCTGGCGTAACTGGCTGAACATTAGTTGCAACAGGAGCTACGCTTTGAGACTGCGCTTGTTGTACCGGTGTAATACCAGCATCAAGCATGCTTACCGTAATAATTGAACCAACACACAAAGCAGGAATAATTAACTTTTTCATAATAAAACCCCCATATAGGTATTTGAGTATTTAAACATATTTAACTTATTATTTTAATAATAGAAAATATTAATATTTTGTCAAAGAATGTCGCGCTGACTTATTTTTCCCAATAATTTGCTCTTAGATACTCGAATTTACGCAAAAAACGCTAATTATTGATTTAAATTGCGTGCTTGTTGAAACTATTTTGTTAAAATTATTCAAAAAATCCGTTAAAAAGGAGCTTCATGTTACACCTCATAACCCCCGAAATCGTTAAAGATCAGCGCGTTTTTGTTCGCGCCGATCTTAATGTACCGACTAAAAACAGCGTCATTCTTGATGACTTTCGGCTCAGATCGCTTCTTCCAACACTTATAATTCTTATGAAAGCCAATGCAGCAACCGTACTTGCAACGCATTGGGGCAATCCAACGCCAGAATCTCCTGATCCTGCTCTTTCAACGCAGCATCTTGGTGCATGGTTTGAACAACATCATATCCCGGTCACCTTTGCAGCAACGCTTGAACAAGCTGCTCAACTTCAGACGCCTGGTCGCATTATTTTGTTAGAAAATCTACGCTTTTTTCCCGGCGAGAAAAAACAAGATGCAGCCTTTGCGCACCAGCTTGCAGCACTTGCAGATTATTATGTAACTGATGCATTTGGGGTCCTTCATAGGCCTGATACTTCGGTATCCCTACTCCCGCTCCAATTCGCACCTGATCATCGGCTTATTGGCCTTCTGATTGCTCGTGAACTTCAGGAATTAGACCAACTTACAACACATCCAACTCAACCCTTCATGCTGGTACTTGGTGGAGCCAAACTTGATGATAAAGTTCCGCTTATCACGACGTTTCTTGAAAAACCGGTAGCCCAACGCATTACTTCATGCATGGTGGGCGGTTTGACGGCGCTTGCCTTTATTAAAGCCAGCGGCCACAACTCCGGCACAACGCATCTTGAAGCCGAAACCATTACTCAGGCAGCAACTATTATGGAAAAAGCACTTCACAAAGGGGTCAGAATCGATATCCCCAGCGATGTAATGATTATAGAAGGAGAACTTGGAGCAACCCCTACACCATGCGCAGCTGATACTATTCCTGCAACAGCCACCGTTGTTGATATAGGACCGGCAACTATTCGCCAATATCTTTATAACCTGTCAACAGCCAAAACCGTTTTTGCCAATGGAACCATGGGTATATTTGAATATCCCGCCTATCAGCAAGGCACCAGATCCATACTTCAGGCGATAGCCTCAATTAAAGGATTGAGCGTACTTGGTGGCGGTGATACAGCTGCAGCAGCTGATTCCTGCGGTCTTACCTCCTCATTTGGGTTTGTTTCATCGGGGGGCGGGGCAACACTTGCTTACCTTGGATCTTCAGACCCACTTGAACAATTACCCGGCCTTAAAGCGCTTATTTTGCGTTAGAAAGGGCTTTTTATTGAATTTACGCAATAGAGTTGCAGAGGCAACGGTCTGAGGGTATAATGATTTTCACGTATTTTGATAAGAACATAGAGAAATTATAGGTCAATGAAAAAAGTCATTCTTCATTCTTTAGGTATGCGTCACCTCATGACATCAAATTTTTCCAAAGTTCCATTTGTTAAGCAATTTTAATGTAGTGCAGGTAAGCGATATGTAATGAACCCCCAATTTTTTTTGTTCGCAGTAAGTAGTATTTTTTTTAGAAAGAATAATTCATGAAAATTTATGTCGGCAATCTCGCCAACAGTATCACCGATCAAGAACTTAGCGATGTTTTCTCAGCCTACGGAGCTGTCATTTCAGCTCGCGTCATCAAAGACAAATTCAGCGGCCAATCCCGTGGTTTTGGTTTTGTTGAAATGGGTGATGAAGAAGCAAACGCTGCAATCGCCGGCTTGAATGGTTCAGATGTTAAAGGCCAAGCAATCCGTGTCAGCGAAGCTCGTCCACCACAAGAACGCACAGGCGGCTTCGGCGGCAACCGTGGCGGCGGCTTCGGCGGCAACCGTGGCGGCGGCTTCGGCGGTAGCAGAGGTGGTTTTGGTGGCGGCAGAGGCGGCGATCGTTTTAATCGCTAAGAGCTAAATACCTCATTATAATATCGCACTACATAAGGGGCGTGTCTCAACAACACGCCCCTTCTTCATTGCTTCAAACAAAAAATACAAACCCTTCCCACCGGTATAATTTTTTTGTAGGGTGGTTTTTGTGTAATGTTGGAAGTTCATCAGAAAGGAGACCCATGAAAAAGATGATATTCTGCGTACTTCTTGCCGCACTTGGCGTAGCGCCTGCACTTCTTGGTAATTGCACGAAGACAGGCTGCACATGCACCACTTGCAAATGCAAATCTAAAAGATTCGATGACAAAGGTATGTGCGAACAAACAAAATGCCGCCACGCACAAAATATGCATAACAAATCATGCGCAAAATGCACGGGCAAAAAAAAATGCAAATCATGTAAATGCACGTCTTGCGGCAAAAAAGATTGCAAATGTCCAAAGTATAAAAAATCAGCTGTAAACAAATAAGACAATCGCTGATGAGTCTATTTTTTGAAGGGCGCCGAGATGCGCTCTTCTTTTTTAGCCACGCTCTTCGACCGTTATAATCGAACCAACAGGACCTTTTTCAACAATGAAATGTACCGGAAAGTTGTGTTTGAATTCGGCGAGATGTGATACCACAAGTATCTTGGCAAAATCATCGCGAATGGTATGCAACACTTCCATAATATGCGACAACCCATCTTCATCCTGAGAGCCAAAGCCCTCATCGATGATCAGCGTTTGCAACGAAGTGCCTGCACGCCGCGCTAATAATTTTGCTATAGCAATACGCAAGGCAAAATCAATACGAAATGCTTCCCCTCCTGAATACATCTCATAAGGCCTGATACCCGCGCTATCGCTAATGTGAATATCTAAAGATTCTTTGACGCCCCCACTTTTAAGATCACGTAAAGATTCAATAAAAATATGTGCTCTATTGTCCGTTAAACGTCCCAAAATAGCATTCGCTTCCTGTTCAAGTTCGGGAATAGCTTCCTCAATAAGTAATGCTTGTATACCATTCTTGCTTGCTGCTGTTGCAATTGCTTGATAATCATCAATTTCAACATCAAGTTGTTTGATCTGATCTTTAATGCGTTCTGCGGCTTCTTTGACTTTGGCAATACGTTGAAGCTCGCTCATGACACTCCCTATTTCATGAAGCATCCGTTCTTTATCACGCATCTGCAGTTCACGCTGACGCATCTGATCTTCAAGCTGTTGTTGTAGCGCACGCTCACGTTCATCAAGTAACGCATAGGTTTGCAACCGTTGCGTCATTTGTTCAGCAACATGCTTCATATGCTTGAGTTCTTTGATCATTAATGAACATTGATCGCGACGATCGTGTTGTGTTTTGTAGACCTGATTCAACGATGCAAGTTGAGCAATTTGCTGATCGACGCGAGCTCGTTCAAGCTGAAGCTCTCGATATACAATCTCATCATTTATTAAAGATTGTTTTTCTTGCTCAAGTTGGCTCATCATACGTGCAAGTTCAGCAAGTTCAGCATCTGCCGTTTGTGCCGTTTGATGCACGGCGTATGCCGCTGCTTGTTGCTGCTGTGCTTGCAGCAATTTTGCAGCCTCAGCTTCTTCTTTTTCACGCAAAGATGTTAATTGCTCTTCATAAGCACGTACTTCTTGCTCATGCTCAACCAAGAGACGACTAACTTCTTCCAACCGACGCTTCTCGTGTTGTTGTTGTTCGATACGTATCGCAAACGTGGTACGTTCTTCGTGTTGTGCAACCAGCAACTCCTTAAGTTTTTTCATGAGTAGCGTCAATCGCTCCAATCGATGCGTCAAAAACTTTTGTTGCACATGCAAGCGATCGCCAAGAAATTGCTTACGTTTTACCGTCAACAACTGTTCGCAGAGAGGACATGAAGGATTATGCGTTGCGCTCAGTGTTGCGCACTTATGCTCAAGCTCGGCAAGCTCATTTTTTGTCCAATTGCCACGTTGCACAAGAACTTGATAAAATGCTCGTCGCTTATCAAATTGCTGATTCAAACGATCGAATGACTGTTCATCTTTATCATGGATTGCACATGCACGTTCACAACCGGCACGTTCACTACGTAACGTTTCTGTTTTTTTTCTCAATGTCTGATACTGTTGCTCAATATTGTCCCGTTGCGTACGGCAGGCTTGATAGACAAGTTCAAATTCATGCACTAAACGGCTCAATGATTCGCTCGTACGCAGATGTTCTTCATTCAGCACGTTTGAACGCTGCTGCATACGATCACGCAATTCCATCATGCGTTCATGTAAGAGTAATGCTTTATGCCGCTGCTCCATAAGCAGCACTTCACGCTCCATTAAAACACGTTTTGTTTCGTGTACCACATTATAGTCAGGAAGATGGATAAGACTCGCATGCGTTTGTCGCCATGTATTGACAACCTCACGCAGCTGTTCACGTTGCGCATGTGTTTTTTGATGATGCACAATAATTTCTTGCTGCAATGTTCGAGCCGCTTGTTGTCCAGCATGGCATGACGCCATTTCTTGCTGCAGTGAATGTAGCAAGGCGTCCGATGCATCAAGATGTAACCGGCACGTTTCAAGCATACCCTGTTGCTCGCCAAGACGAGTTATAAGCCCACCTTCAGTTGCCAGTTCCTGAGTATACTGCCCCTGCAAAACGAGCAATCCTCTTTTTTCATCCGTAAAAAATTTAACTTTCTCAAGTGCCTTTTGTTGCAACTGATCGTAATGCGTAAGGCCTAAAATAGTAGCCAGAATTTGTTTACGTTCTTTGGCAGATTTTTTTGAAAACTCATTTGACTGTCCTTGGCGAATAAACGCAGAATTCACAAACGTTTCGTAATCGAGCCCCACCACACGCTCAATACTCATTTGTGTTGCCTTGATGGTCTTTTCGGTAAGCGAAATAAATTTATTCCCCACAGCATCAAAGATTTCAAAATCAAGCGCCGCATAAGGGCGACCAGAGGTTCGTGCAAATTCACGCCGCACACGATACGTTGCGCCGCTACATGCAAATTCTACACTTACCATCATATGCGTCTGACCAAGATGCAACAAGCCGTCATCAGCCTTTACGGCACCCAAAAGTTTACGCGCCTGTCCCCAGAGCGCCCACGTCAACGCATCAAGAAGAGCAGATTTACCATGACCGTTTTTGCCGGATAAGCAAATAAGCGAATGTGCACGAAAGTCAACACGTTGGAGTGTCTGCCCATAACTTAAGAAATTTTTAAGCTCTATGTATTGCGGAATCATTAGTATCTTGGAAACTCATCTTATGCGTAGTATGCTGTAAACTCAATTCACCTCGAATAATAATTGTAAGTTTATATCAAGAAATAAAGTGTTACCATGCTCATGTTTGATCGGCGTTATTTTCGTTATTTTGATTGGCTTAGTTTTGGTATAACCCTGGCTCTTGTCGGCATCGGGCTGCTTTTTGTCTTTAGTGCAACCTACCGTCCCGACCGCCCTCTCTCACTTTTCTTTAAAAAACAACTTTTGGGTGCCTTGGCAGGGTTTGCCATCTACTTTTTACTTTGCGCCCTTGATGTCAGGCGCTTATCGCGATTCGCGCTGGGTGGTTATTTCTTCACGCTCGTACTGTTGGTGTACTCTATTATCAGCGGCTGGCTTGCTAAAGGAGCAACTCGCTGGGTCTCTCTTTATTTCTTTCGTTTCCAGCCTTCAGAACTTATCAAACTTTTTCTCCCCGCCTTTATTGCTTCATATTTTACCGAACTTGAAACACCAAAATTTTATGCCAATCCACCAATCCCCTTCTCTGATTTTCTTATTCCACTCGCGGTTCTTGCTTGTAGTTGCCTTCTTATTGCCAAGCAGCCCGATTTAGGAACAGCACTTTTGGCACTTTTTACCGGACTCATTCTCTTATGGTTTGTAGGAATTCCCCGCTCATTTTTTCTGGTTCTTGGCCTTATGTGCGTCATCGGTACTCCCATACTTTGGAAGTGCCTTAAACCGTATCAACAAACACGGTTTCTTGTTCTCATGGGATATGGAGAAGCGCGCAAAGAACGTTATCAAATTGAACAATCAAAAATTGCTATAGGCTCTGGTGGATTTGCAGGAAAAGGATTTTTGCAAGGCACACAAAATAAGCTCGATTTCTTGCCCGAAGATCACACCGACTGTATTTTTTCAGTAATCTGTGAAGAGTGGGGCTTTTTGGGAGCCATGCTCGTGCTCATTCTTTATACCATACTTTTTGCACGACTCACCTTTATTATCATGAACGTCCCAAACTTTTTTGAACAGATCGTAGGCCTTGGACTTATGGTCCATATCCTTCTCTCAGTACTTATCAATATTGGCATGGTCACCGGGCTTTTACCTATCGTAGGAATCCCCCTGCCTCTTTTCAGCTATGGGCTTTCAAACCTTTGGGTGACGCTTGCGAGTTTGGGGTGGTTGAACAACATTGCAATTCGGCGGTTTTATTACTAGGCGTTTTTTTGCTTTGTTCATCAAGAATATGCTGAACGAGCTTTTTAATTTCAGCATTGAAACGTGGCTCTTTATCGCGTGTCTTTGAGAATTTTAGCTTCCCCTCAAGGCATTCTGCCACGAGACGATTAAGACGTTTTAACTTTTTGAATGCAGCGCCAGCATTTCTGGCCTTGATCCAATCCATTGTCGAAGATTCCCAAAACAAATTAGGCCCTGTCAGATCAATTAACAACGGAACGCCACTCTGCATTGCCTCATTGCATACATTAGGACTTGGTTGCGTAATAATCATATCAGAAACTGCCATAAGGTCAGAAATACGCGTGGTAAATGGAATAATGGTAAAACTTACTTTACCCTCTGAAGGAATCTTTTTGATCTGCCGAGCAAGTTCGGCATTTTTCCCAACACATACCAGTAAATGCAATGGTCTATTTAATTTGCGCAACGTCTGTACATAGAGTTTGAGTTGACTCGATCCTGACCCACCTCGAATAAGGAGGGCAAGAGGCTTATCACGTGGCAGATTCCACTCAGCAAGAATTTTTTCTCTATCTTTATGTTCAAAAAAATCTTTTCTGAGAGGAGCACCAATTTCATAGATGCGATGGGGCGGAACTTTGCATTTTTCAAGTTGCCGCATAACAAGCGGTGTTTTTACTGCAACCGTAACATAATTATTATTTTTTCTACACTTTTTAAAATCACCAAGCCACATATACAAATTCGCATCAAGCGTCATCATTACAAAGGGAATATTGCAACGTTGTGCTGCAGTACTTGCAGCATAGTCAAAATAAGGAATAGTCGAGAGAAGCAAATCTGGTTTTTCTTGTTGCAAATACTTAGCCAATCGTTTTACAAAGTAATTACGCCGCATATGGAAAAACATCGGGGCCGGATACTTTGCCAAAAAGCTTGCAGTGCGTACCAGATTATGCTGCACAAGCGTTACATAAAATTGTTCGCCATCAAGCTTATTTGCGGTAACCTTTTTTACCACATTAAATGAAGTAACAATATCAAATGGATTTAACGCCTTAAGATCGTATTTTGGAAGTGCTTCTTTGAGTACATTGTATGCCGCCATGTGGCCGTTGCCACCTTTGCTCACAAGAATAATTATTTTTTTACGTGTAGCAGGAGACGCTAAGGATGATGAATCAACGCATGCCGAACTTTTTACATCTACACAACACGCACCGACAACAAGCGTAATACAAATATTGAGTAATAATAGCATGCGATATGTCTTCACAACGATCCCATTCCTTTAATTTAAAAATCCCGCTCATGATTTATTTACTATCATGAACGGGATTTATCACCTTTATAACGTATTGCAAAAGAATTTATGCATTAATTTCAAGCGCTCGCTTAATAAGATTTTCAAGCGAAAGGCCGAATTCTTGCTTGCCATCAACATGGCGAAGTGTCACGGTCTTTTGATCAACCTCTTTTTGACCAATGACAACCATCCATGGAATTTTTTCAACTTGGGCTCGACGAATTTGTGCTGAAATTTGATCCCCGCCTGCATCACGCTCTGTACAAATACCTGCTTCGCGTAAAGCATCAACAACGGTATCAGCATAGGCATGTTGCGCGTCAGTAATTGTCAAAACGCGTACTTGCACAGGAGCCAACCAGAAAGGAAAATGTCCTTTAAAGTGTTCAAGCAATATGCCAAAGAAGCGCTCGAGCGAGCCATAAATAGCAACGTGAATCATAACCGGCGTCTTGCGGGATTGATCTGAGTCGATATACTCTGCGCCCAAATTCATTGGCATGAAAAAATCAACTTGCACGGTACCGCACTGCCATTCTCGGCCCATAGCATCTTCAACTTTTACTTCAATCTTAGGCCCATAAAACGCGCCTTCGCCTTCTTGCAATTTATAGCTAACACCATGTTTTTGGAGCGCATTACGCAATGCATCGGTTGCTTTTTCCCATGCATCAAGAGAACCAATATATTTTTCTGGACGTGTTGAAAGCGCCATTTTGATCTTGGCAAATCCAAACTTGCCATAAACCTTTTCAATCAACTCCAAAATAGACACAACCTCGGATTCTATTTGCTCAGACGTACAGAAGATATGCGCATCATCCTGGGTAAAAGAACGCACGCGAAATAATCCATGCAAAACGCCCGAAAGTTCAAAACGATGCACATGCCCAAATTCGGCAACTCTTAAAGGAAATTCTCGATATGAATGAGGACGACTTTTATAGACCACAAGCCCGCCAGGACAGTTCATTGGTTTAACGCAACAGGTAATGCCCTCAGCTTGGGTAAAATATATATGCTCTTTGTAGTTATCATAATGGCCCGATGTATGCCACAACGATTCATTCATAATCATAGGTGTTCTAATTTCTTGATACTTGGTACCACGCATGCAACGTAGATATTCAATAAGTCTATTAAGAACAATGAGACCTTTATGATGGAAGAATGGCATACCTGGCGCAACATCATCAAACGAAAATAAATCAAGTTGCTTGCCCAGCCGACGATGATCATAGGTTGCCACATCTTCAAGGTGTTGTAGATAAGCATCAAGCGCAGCTTGCGATTCAAAGCACACCCCACTGATACGTTGCAATGCCGTCCCTTGACGATCTGCTCGCCAATATGACCCTGAAATACCGGTAAGCTTAAAATATTTTACCGCTCCCACTGAAGCAACGTGGCCGCCTTTACAAAGATCAAAAAAAGATCCTTGATAAAAAAGGCCAACTGTATCGCCTTCTGCCTGATCAATTAATTCAAGCTTAAACTTATTGCCTTGATAAAGTCTGCGAGCTTCATCTTTGCTCAC
This sequence comes from Candidatus Babeliales bacterium, assembly GCA_041652535.1. GTDB lineage: Bacteria > Babelota > Babeliae > Babelales > RVW-14 > UASB124. The sequence goes on along the minus strand of JBAZHB010000029.1, from coordinate 4,291 downwards.
TTGCTTGCCTACGATAGGATCATTTCGTTTGGCAATTTCATGCATACGCTTTTCAATGGCTTCAAGATCTTCTTCTTTAAAATTGCGTGCGGGCAAAAAATCGTAGAAAAAACCGTTCTCGGTAACTGGTCCCAACGTCAAAAGCGTCCCTGGAAAAAGTTCCGTAACAGCTTGCGCTAACAGATGTGATGCTGAATGCCGAAGATTATACAACATGGTATTCTTTTCCATACCTGAACCTTCCGTGATCGACAATTGACAAAAAATACGTATTACTATGCCTTTTTTATGGCTACTTTTCAACCGCCCATCGCTCATCGGTCAAATATCTTGCATGAAAGATAAACACTCGCCTATGCTCTACCCACGTACTATCACTCCAAAAACCTCAAGGAGGAGACCGCAATGCCAGAAAAACCAACCCCTCAGATCGATAAGAAACGTACGGGGCTACGCAATAACCGTATTTTTATTCTGGATACCAACGTTCTCATTCACGATGCAAATGCAATTTTTGCCTTTAAGGGCGTTGTTATTGGAATTCCCTTTATCGTGCTTGAGGAACTTGATACGTTCAAAAAAGAAGGCGGCGAAAAAGGACATAATGTTCGCGAAGCCATTCGTCATCTTGATGCCTTACGACAAAGGGGGCATTTAGGCGATGGGGTTCCCCTTAATCACGACACCGATGGATCAATTTTAAAGGTCTACAAAAATCCACCCAATGTCACCATCCCCTCGCTCAAAAGCATGCATTTTGTCAAAGACAATGTCATCCTGCAAATAGTTAATGATCTCATTAAAGAAGGCAATAAGGTCACGCTTGTTACCAAAGATATCAATGTCCGCGTAAAAGCTGATGCGCTTGGACTTGATGCCGAAGATTACACCAAAGGAACAGTTACCTATGACCAGTTTTACAAAGGTTGGATACGGCAGCAACTCCCTGCCAATGTCATATCCAATCTCAACCAAGAAAGCCTTCTTTCGCTTGTTGAAAAAGAAACGCTTTACCCTAATCAATTCATCATTGCTGAAAATGAAGCAAATGCTAACGAGTATCGACTCTTTAGACACCTTGGACAACAAGCATTTAAAGAAGTTGAACCTATTCGGCTTCTCCATACCTTTGAAGCTAAAAACGTACAACAACTCATGACCCTTGATCTTCTTATGGATGATCGGGTCAAATTGGTTACGCTCGTTGGCCCTGCCGGAACCGGAAAAACATTTTTAGCGCTGCTTGCTGGCCTTGTTAAAGTTGCTTATGAACATCTCTATCGCAAGCTCATGGTCACCCGACCTGTTGTTTCACTCGGTGCCGATATCGGATACCTGCCGGGAGACATTCAAGAAAAATTGCATTATTGGATGCAACCAGTTCACGATAATCTTGAATATATCGCCAGCCAAATGCTGCGTGGCACCGAAGAATATCTTGGCTTTCATAAAAAAGAACGTCGCGATCGCAGAAGGCCTAATCGCGAAGAAGCCGAACGCCAACCAGAACGACCTCGTGAACATCATATGGTAGAACGGCTGCAACAACAAGGCATCATCAGTCTTGAAGCAATCACCTATATGCGCGGACGTTCCATTCCCTTTCAATTTGTTTTTATTGATGAAGTACAGAACCTTACGCCGCATGAAGTCAAAACAATCGTAAGCCGCGCGGGAGAAGGAACTAAAGTTATTCTTGCCGGAGACCCTTATCAGATAGATTCTCCTTACCTTGATTTCACCAGTAACGGGTTAACGGTGACCACCGAAAAATTCAAGAGTCAGCAAATTTTTGGCACCGTGTTTCTTGAAAAGAGCGAGCGTAGTGCATTAGCCAAATTAGCAGCAGAAGTTTTATAAAGTTCCTCAGTGATGAGGTAGACAAACAAAAGGAGAAAAATGCACATACGCGATAGTTGCTAAAAGAGCGCGATCATTTTTTCATTCATCATATTTTTATTAAGGAGAAAGTTATGAAATTCTTACGAACGCTAGTTGCTCTAGCCGCTCTCTGCATAAGCACTTCATTATTTGCCCAGATAGAGCTCACTCAAACACAACTTGAAACTATTGGCATAAAAAATGGTGCGCGACTTAGAATAAAAGATGCCTCAGGATCAGAAAGTTCATGGGTGTGGTCACAGTATCAAGAAGACACTAAGCAGCATTATTTTTCTATGACAATTAATCCACAGAAGGCGTGGTACGTCGGTGGATTTAATAATCTAGGATCAATATTTATTGTTCAAGGGCAAGGAAATACCGTTGCGCTTCGAGTTAATGTATCTGGCGCTGGCGGATATGGTTCAACAAGTTTTCTCGATAAATTTGTCAGCAAGCCAACGTATTCTACAAGCGCTGTTTATTATAAGGTTCTTGCCCAATCAGTCCCCTCAGCAGGAGTTGGCAACTATCTTTTAGCTTTCCAGGATACGAACGGAACTTACCTCAACGGAACTATACGTGCATCCGCAAGCAGCACCCCTCAATGGTTCACGGTAGAAATACTTGATAGCCAACGCAATGATAGCTATCGAGGATCCATACTTAATTATGAAAATGCAACATATCAAATCTATATAGCAGGAACGCCACTCAACGCGTGGATTTATTCAGATAATGCTAATCCAACTTCTAAACAAATCATTGTTGGACTAAGAACATTTGTCACGGGAGAGCAAGACGAACGGCTCTCAAGCGATGCTAGCGCAATGGTTATTTTGAACGCGGAGGATCAGAATAGCAAATCTTTCGGGGCTCTTAAATATGGCGACAAGGTACGCATAATTGGCCTTCATACAGTTACTTCAACAAATAGTGATCCAACAGCGGTTAATACGTACAATGAAGCATATATATGGACAACCGCTGCAGACGCTAGCTATACAAAAGTCGGCACCGTTGTTGGAAGCGTAGAACAAATCGGATCTTCCTTCCAAGTAGCTACCAATAGTAATAAAAAATCAACTTTTATAATTACTTCTGCAATTGACCCCTCAACATCTAAAGCACTCTATCCCGAAGGATCCCCTGTTTATGAAAAGGATGCTATTCGCCTGATTCCCTATTGGTTAGTTGGCAGCGACACATATCCTTACACACAACACGAAAATCTATTTTTCTGGCTCAATTGGTCAGGTCGTGAATACTCTGGAGTTGTATTTAATCCTGATGATACGAATAAACTTTTCGATAAATTCAATCTTATTTCTTTGAAAAAAAGAGGCGGTATACCAACAAAAACACCAACGACTCAACGTAATTTTATAGAAAAAGCATGGAGCGACTCTGCAAATGCTTTACAAGATCTTACAAACGACAAAGCAACAGCGGCAAACACAAGCATCGCAAGCGCAAAAACCTATGCTGCAATAAAAAATATCATCAATGACGTACTTGCCTATTCCCCATCATCGACCAATTTCACAGCACTCGGTACAACCCTTCTTACTGCATTTAACAAAGCAATAACACTCGTACAACCAACCAATTATCAAGAGCTTAAAACACTCATAACAAACGCTGCTACGCAATCAAAGTACGGTCAAAATTTTGCGATCCAGCTCGCAGCCATCGATAACAAAATCAATCTTGGATCGAATACCGATAAACTCAAGGCCGTAACCAGCAATAAAAATTTCGATCAAATAGTTACGGCACTTGGTCTTGTTGTCGGTACACCAACTACCGATGGCACCCTCAAAACAAATCTTAACAGGGCGGTACTTGCGGCACTCAAAGCAGCACTCGGACTTGTCACCACCAGTGCACAAGCCTCAACGCTTGCTCGTATCATCATTACGGCAAAGAAAAATACCGCCATTAGTGCCTCAGATCTTACCAAAATATCAACTGAAGTTGGCTATGTTACACAATTTTATGATAGTTCTATCAACTTTGATAAATTGAACAGCGCCATAGTTGCCGCGCTCAAAAAGGCTCCACTAACAACTAACTTTGCCAATCATGTCTATAAAGCCCTTGGCAAACTTATAACGCTTATCCCTTCAGCAGTGGTAAAATCTACCGCGACAACACGAACCGCTAGTACTGCAAATAAACAGGCTGCAGCCGCTCGTGCAAAAGCATTGACAAGTATAAAAACGACTTTTGCCACAGCACGATCAACTTCCTTCATGGCAACATTTAAGGCAAATATAAACGCCTTATCAACTCAATTGCCAAGGAACTAAACCGTTATTTTCTTGTCACTGATTACTCCGTTAGGGCGTCAACTCAGGCGCCCTAATTTTATTGCGGCTTCCACGCATTACTTCAGACTTTGCGATCT
>JBAZHB010000028.1:0-14862 GCA_041652535.1 Candidatus Babeliales bacterium | reverse complement strand
AGTTGCATCAAGAGCCAAAAATGCTTCAACCGCTTCGCGCGGATCAAGGTGCGCATCTGCTATAAGACCATGCGGCTCGACGGGCCCAATAGGCATAAGAGCTATATCAAGCGAACCAACATGATGGCGAATTGCTTCAAAATGTGTATCAAAAGCAGTATCGCCGGCAAAATAAATTGTTTTTCCTTGATACGTAAATAACCAGCTACCCCATAACGAGGTGTTGAGATCAAAAGGGCCTCGGCCAGTCCAATGTGATGCGGGAAGAAATGAAATTTTTAGCATTTCTTCATTTTTGGCCACCGATACATCTTGCCACCACGTCATTTCGGTTACGTTTGTATAGCCAATTTTTTTGAGCAAACGCGCATCACCTTGGGGCACATATACCGAGGGTTGAAATTGAACAAGTTTACGCAAACTTGCAACATCAAGGTGATCGCGGTGGTTATGTGAAATTACAATAACATCCGGAGCTGGAAGCTCATCTATTGACCAAGGAAACTTCATGGTCCGCGGAACTAATCGTGAAATTTCATCAAAAACAGGATCACATAAAAGGGTAAAGCTTCCAATCTGTATCAACATTGTTGCATGGCCAAGCCAGGTAATAACCGGCTGATCATGTCGCGATGGTGATGAAGTAAAGGGAACCAACCATGCCGGACTGATCATGTCAGCCTCATCCAATAATTTTTTCTTTCCGCCACATGCTTTCATGTGTGCACGCATTTCACACGATGTTTTTAACATGCGCCAAAAGCGTGCAGTTATAGAATCTTGAGCATGATTGTAAAAACGGCCTTTATAACGATAGGGATGATGATCCATTCTATGCCTTAACCCTCAGTAATAACACCCGATCCAAGACACTTATCTGCATCGTAGAATACAGCAAATTGGCCTGGAGCTAAACCCTGATCGTTATCATCAATGGTCATAACACCTGTTTGAGGATCAGAAAGTTGCACTGTTGCAGCATACATTTTTTCACCATGACGCACTTTGACCTGGAGGGCATGTTTATCAGGAGGATTACCAGATATCCAATGAATCGCTGCGACTTTGCACGTATTACGTTTTTTGTCATCGCTGTAATAATTACGCGAAATATACACTATGTTTTTTCCAACGTCTTTACGCACCACAAACCAAGGGCCACCCGACAAACCAAGTCCCTTGCGCTGCCCAATGGTGTAATACCAGTATCCTTCATGCGCTCCTACAACAACACCCGTCTCATATTCAATTAAATCGCCCTGTCGCGTCCCAAGATGATGTTTGATAAAATCACTGAATGCTATTTTGCCCAAAAAGCAAATACCCTGGCTATCCTTGCGATCCTGATTAGGAAGATTGTAATGACGAGCAAGATCACGTACCTCCGATTTATACAGAGGGCCTAAAGGGAAAAGGAGTCGCGAAAGTTGCGCCTGGCTAAGATGTGATAAAAAATATGTCTGATCTTTGACAGGGTCTTTTGCTCGCTTGAGAACAAATTCAGAACCATGTTGTTCAACAATTGCATAATGCCCCGTTGCAATCTTTTCAAATGAGTTATCAATTTTAGAAAAGAAACTGCCAAATTTGATGCGTTGATTACAAAATATGTCAGGGCTTGGGGTCCTGCCAGCTTTTACCTCAGCAATGGTATAGGCAACAACATTGTCCCAATATTCGCGTTGCAAAGGGATTACCTGGTAGGCAACGCCTGCTTGTTTACACACAGCATCAACAAAGCGCAAGTCTTCTTCCCAAGGGCACGAACCAAGATAAGCAAGTTCATCTTCAAGCCAGATTTTTAAATAAAACGCAGTAACATCGTGCCCCTGATCTTGCAAAAGACGCAAGGCTACCGAGCTATCAACGCCGCCAGAAAGAAGTACTGCTATCTTCATATTTTTCGGTCACTTTGGTTATTAAGATCTATCGAAACCCCACATGGGTAGAATATAACAGGCTTATGGCCTGCTGCCAAAATTAGGTATAAATTCACTGCAATACTAACAGATCTCACGCCTCGTTTTTTTTGCCGCAGGTTCATCACATTCTTTTTGATCATCCTCATCCCGCTTGGATACGGAAATACGAAACTTGAACTTTTTTTGGACATCCTCCAATGCATCTTTTCTTATCCAGAGATAAGGCAACCCGCGCTCCTCAACCAAAAAGGGATTCTTCCACCACTCACACATAGCGTCAACTTTTGTATCAAGATTAAACTTCCTGGCCAAAAATCTTATCAGTGAATCTTCTTCGACAAGGCACTGTTTTTTTATAAAAAGAAGCCAATTCTTTTCTGGTTGTTTAAACATAATATCTTGATTCTTTTTTATGGTTGATGGATACCAACCAGTTTTCAATAGTTTGAAAATTTTTACATAAACTTCTTCAAGCTCCTCAGCAGAACAATCATCATCATGCTTATAAAGCTCTATGCAGTCCCAAATGTATCTCCCACTTGCAGCATCTATTACAGGTCTTTTACCCTGACCAAATCGTACATCATGAATTGACCATGCGTTTTTTGAAATCTTCAATGCATTCTTACTCATGATGTCAAAAATTTTGCAATCGCAATAATCAAGTGGCACAGGGGATGGATGTAAGTCCCCTGAAATTTTTGCCCAATAGGTATAATATGCAGGAAGATCATCAATGTCTTTTGCTGGTGGAGCTTGCATTGCTCCATAAAGCTCAGCTGATACTGCTGCAACTGTAATGAACAACATCACACGCAACATACACAATTCTTTTTAGAAATTTTATATCAAAAGACTTGCAATAGCAGCATTCAACAAGTTGGTTAGTGTACCTCCAAGCAATGCTCGCATACCCAGCCTGGTAAGCGTTTCACGCTTGGATGGACAAATTGAACCAATACCACCAATCTGAATACCAATACACGAAAAGTTTGAAAAACCTGCAAGAGCATACGTCAAAATCGAAACGGTACGTGGTGTAAGTGCCGTCTTAACCATATTGCCATAAGCAACAAATTCATTAATCACTAATTTTTGTCCTAATAATGTACCCGCAGCTTGGCAATCTGAAGCAGGAATACCAATAAGATATGCAACGCCATAAAAGAGTTTTGCGAAAATAACATTAAGGGTAAGCCAACCGCCTGAAATTCCGCCAAGAATTGCATCTACCAATGCCATTAAGCTAATAAAGGCTACCAACATTGCTGCAATATTTACTGCAAGACGCAGCCCATCAGAGGTACCTGAAGAAATAGCATCCAAAACATTCTTAGTATCACGCGGAATTTCAACCATCTCACCACCCATCGTCTCGGGAGTTTTGGTCTCGGGTGTTAACATTTTGGATATCAAAATAGCGCCAGGAATTGCCATAATACTTGCCGAAAGCATATGCATAATGGGCACGCCCATAAGGCCATAAACCGCCAAAATCGAACCGCTCAAATGCGCCATACCACTCACCATGACCGTTGTTATTTCTGAATCGGTCATACGTCCAAGATAATTTTTTATCAGCAGAGGCGCTTCGGTCTGCCCAAGCATACTATTGGCAGCAACCGACAATGTTTCAGCTCCCGAAGTCCCGAGTAAAGGACGAATAATATAGGCAACTCCTTTTACCAAAAGCTGCACAACTCCAAGATGAAATAATAACGACATAAGCGCGCCAAAAAAGATAATGATCGGCAAAACCTTAATGGCAAAAACAAATCCCCACGGACCACTTGGATTTGCAAGACTACCAAAGACAAACGAACATCCTTGATCGGCAAATTTATAAATCGCTTCAACACCACGAGAAATTGCGGCAAAAACATTTTGGCCAACATCTGTTTTGAGAATAAAAAGGCCAAGAACAGTCTGAAGAAAAAGAGCAATCGCAATGAGCTTAATTTTGATAAGTTTGCGATGTGCAGAAAAAAGATAGGCGACGCCTAAAACAGCAAGAATTCCTATAATGCTTAGATAGTGATTATCACGCAAAAGCCACTCAATTAAAAAAAACACGTAATGCCCTTTCTTGATAAAAAAATACACAAAAAAACTCGTACGAATATACCTGGAAAAAAAAGAAAGCGTGAGCGGAATTTAGACATCTTTTTTATTTTTTTTGACAGCCTTCATTTCGCTTGTAAAAGTTTCCTCAATTTGAAGATGTATCTCATTATTTTAGGAAGGGAATGAGAATGAAAAATTTTATGTGTAAATACTTACTTTTTGTTTCATTATCTTGCTGTTTCATTGATCAGTTGAATGGAATGAATTCGCCAGCTGGTGATCTTGGACAAAAATTATTATGTGCAATTCTGCATGGCAATCAAATTAATCAAGTATGTGATCTTATAAACCATGGAGCAAATCTTGAAACCACTGATTTCCTTGGAGAAACTCCTTTATTAAAGGCGGCACGATTTGGAAATCAAGAATACATTCAAACGCTCCTTGAAGCTCGAGCAAATGTTAATGTGCAGGGGGACAGTAACGCGCCTGCTTTTACAGGCTATACCGCTCTGATGCTAGTTACTGATGCCGGAAACAATGAAATCTGCGAAAAACTTATTGATAACGGTGCAGATCTAACGCTACGTAATGTCGACGGATGCACCGCCTTAATGCTCGCTGCTCAATGTAAAAATTCAAATATTCTTCCCCTCTTTATAAACGCACATAATAAATTAATTTTATGTAGAGAAATGCTCTATGATGCATGGGGAATAGCGCCCATTGAGATTTGTAATATGGTACTCGCCTTTGAAGGGATCGAAGATCTCAATATTTTGATCAATGCTACTAATAAGGTTGGGCAAACAGCCCTCATTCATGCTATTAACATGGCAAGATTTGATACGTCTCAACGGGGAAATTTAAAACATATCGTTTCAATGCTACTCAAAACGGGCGCCCATGTAACAATAGAGGATGTGCATGGACATAACGCTCGTTATTACGCTGAACAGCTACCATCAGAATATCCCGAAAAAAATGACTTAATCGAGCTCCTTCTCGCTGCCGAAGCACAAGAATCCGCATCATGAAAAAATAAGGATCTCAGTTTGAGCTAACCTCAAGAGTACTTTTAGCCTTACGCTCAGCCCGATCCCAATCGATAAGCGGCATAATAAGATCATCGAGATCACCTTGCATCACCATATCAAGTTTTTTGAGCGTCAACTCAATGCGATGGTCGGTAGCACGATTCTGGGGAAAGTTATAGGTTCTGATTTTTTCAGCACGCTCACCTGAGCCAACCTGCTGTTTGCGTGCAGCACTTAACTCGGCTTCTTTACGTTCTTTATCAAGCGCAATAAGACGCGCCTGAAGAATCTTCATAGCCTTTTGTCTATTTTTGATTTGCGAACGTTCGTCCTGACACGTTACCACAAGCCCAGTGGGAATATGCGTAAGCCGTACGGCAGAATCGGTTTTATTGACGTGCTGACCACCAGCGCCACCGGCACGATAGGTATCAATACGTAAATCATTTTGGTTAATACTGAGCTCACGGTCTTCTAATTCAGGCAATACTACTACAGTTACCGTTGAGGTGTGAATTCTTCCAGCGCCTTCAGTTTTTGGCACACGCTGCACACGATGCACCCCTGATTCAAACTTGAGATGTTTGTACACCCCTTTGCCACGAATATGCATAATAAGTTCTTTAAAACCACCAAGATCGGTAACTGTATCTTCAACTACCGAGACTTGCCAATTCTTTGCTAACGCATAATTGGAGTACATTTTAAAAAGATCGGCTGCAAAAAGCGCTGCTTCTTGTCCTCCAGCTCCCGCACGAATTTCAATAAACACCGAACGGTCATCTTGAGGATCCGCTGGGTATAAAATATCTTCAAGCTGATGCTCAAGCTCAGCTTTTTTTAGCTGACAATCATTTATTTCTTGCGTATAAAGATCGCGAAGTTCGCCTTCTTCTTTTTCACGCTGTTGCTCACATTCAGCAATAGTTTGATCGCATTCGGTAATCTGTTTATGCAAGGTCAAAACTTCTGCAATTTGCGATGAACGTTTTTGCATATTAGCACGAGTACGTTGATCAAGTCCGGAATCAACTAAACGCTGAATCAGTTGATCATACTCTTGCTGTAAAAGTTCCCAATTAATCATAAACAATCCCGTTTGTGATGAGTGACATCCCTATAAATAATAAAGGCGTATTTTGATGACAAATATATCAAAATACGCCCTCAGCAGCTTTTGTAAATCGTTACTTTTTCTTCTTTTTGTCAGTTTTAGGAGCATTGTAACGAGCTTGGAATTTTTCAATACGGCCAGCGGTATCAACAAATTTTTGTTGGCCCGTAAAAAGAGGATGGCACCCTGAACAAATATCTACTTCAATACGTGGCTGTGTAGAAACCGTTTCAAATGAATTACCGCAAGCGCAACGAGCAGTAACCTCGTGAATCTTTGGATGTAGATCTTTTTTCATAATTCAATAAGCCTCTATTTAATACCTTTTGCTTTATGCCGTTTTTTTAGTTCGTCGACGAGCTTAACGTGCTCAATGTCGACCCCCCGCACTTTACCTAAGTGGTACGAGGCAAAATCTGCCCACAAAATCATGGTAAAGAGCTGACTCTCGAAAGTATCCCCAAAAACAGGCGGTTTGTAAAGAATGACCCCATTTTCCTTCAAAACCTCCGATGTTGCTTGGATAGCCACATCAAGATGAGCCGGCAGAAAATCAGAATAGAAAAACACCACCATGGTAGTCATTTTTGTGTATTCAATACTTGCCAAAAGATTATGGCAAAGCTCGGGAAATTCACTATAAACTGCCTGTACCTTACCATTCTCATTAAATTGCGTTGTCGCCCTATAGGCGCAGGCTCCGCTATCACCGCCAACACCCCAAACATGGAAAAAATCAGCCCCATTGGTAAGGCTTAAGAAGTCTTTAAAAAAACTGGCTTCAACAAAGGCAGGGACATAGGTTTCTGCCTGTTTGATCCACTGATTGGCTTTACTTGCTCCGTGTAAAAGACCCATCAATTCAAAAAGTCCTGCAAAAAATCCTAAAAAATGACCTAAAGCTGCTCGCGGAGCAATGCTTTTGGGTAAAAGAACAAACGGAAGATCTTTTAATTCTGCCTTCTGGATAGCGGTTCCACCGCTCGCAATAACTATAGTTGGAATAAATTTTTGTGTAAGTTCATCAAGCACATCTAGCGTTTCCCAGGTCTGGCCTGAATAGGACACCACAATAGCAAGCGTCTGCGTATCAATATCAGCAGGAATGATCGGTGAATCAACGATGTACGTGGTGATCCCTGGCTTACGATCTAAAAACGTTTTAATAATTCTTCCTGCAACCCCAGAGCCACCCATGCCAACAAAGGCAATCTTTTTAATTTGTTTGGGCAGCCCAGCTCCATAATCTTCATAAAAACTATGGGCTAGTTGCACCCCTTCTTTAAGTTTTTCTGCCCACATGCTGAGCTCTTTGAGCATCATAGTACCTCCTGAATGTTAGAAATGAAAAAATATTACCCGGTACGGAATTCTTTTTCTAGGAGCCGAGCATCCTGTAAAACATTTTGATCTGGTTTTGCTGCAATAAGCGCTTGAAGTGTTCGTTGAGCTTCTTGTTTACGATTAAGACCGTGTAAGCATTTTGCCGTATGAAGCAGCGCATAAGGGAATCTTTGCCTATCCTGCCCACATTGCTGAAAAAGCGGGAAAGCTTGATCATATTTTCTTAGGTTAAGCAAAGACTGTGCATAGTTGTAGACACATATTTTATTACCAGGGTCCTTTTGATATGCATATGCCAAATATTCATTTGCCTTAGTATAATTTGGCAGGCTGTAATAACTGCACCCCAGTAAAAAAGCTGTCTCTTGATAATCTTTATGTACCTTTTCAAGACTTGCAATTGCTTTGTTAGCAAGTCCCATATCCAAGCATAAAGATCCATGCAAATAATACATTTCCTCAGTTGGCTCATCGCCCTTAAGTGCATTTTCATAGCACTGCAACGCTTCCTCTCTTCGATTAAGCACTTGATACACTCTACCAAGATTGCAATGTGTCTTGCTGTAAAAAGGCCTTAATTCAATCGCACGTTTTAAGCAATATTCAGCTGAAGCCCATGATTGATTGTCAAAATGCAGCATGCCCAGATTATTAAATAACTCTGGATGAGCTTCGCCAATATCAAGTGCACGCGCATAATGCAACATTGCATGATCAAAATCATGTTTCGTTTGATAGATAGTACCCAAATTTACATGCGGCTCTGCGTATCCTTCATCACGTTTAATTGCCTCATTAAAATTGGCAATGGCTTCTTCATGGCGACCAGCTTCCCACAAAGCAACCGCATAATTATTAAACACACGCGCTTTGGGAGCTTTGTTCAAAACATCAGCCCAAAATGTGAGCTCAGATTCCCATACATATGTACGCATTTTACTTAGGCCAGCAAGCAGAAAACATATACTCAACGCCGTTGTTGCAAGTGATCTTTTTTGACGCTCTGGTGTCAACGACCATTGCCGCATAACATACAAAACTCCTTGAAGCAGCAATGAGGCCAAAAGCACCATCATACCCAATGAAGCTGGATATGTTTTATAGTCACAAATAAGTTCAGTCGTAGGAAAAATGCTTGTTCGTGGCAACATGGCAATCAAGAACCATGCAAACCCAAAAACAACAAGATGCTGTTTCCGGGTAATGTACAACCATACGGCCAGAGCAATAAGCATCACAATGCAACACGCTGGAATCAGAACATCAGCGCTATACCAATGAGAAGAGAGTTTCATTTCATAATCAAAACTCAATCCAAAGGGCCATACAAAAATCCAAAGATAATGCAGCAAAACTTTAAACTGTGAAATGGCAAAATGATATATATCAATGCACGTTGATGCTGTCGATGTCAGTATATTTCCTCGATTATTACGCACCGTTACCATAGAAATTGACCGTAAAAATCCAAGCCTCAAATAACCATATTTAACCAAAAATCCAAGCACAATCAGAATATATCCAAGGTGCACCCATAAGCGTGACCTAAAATCCTGCCAATTGCCCTGGGCGATAAAAAACCAATCAAGCAACATAATCAAAGGTGGAACAGTTATAACAATTTCTTTAGTACCACATGCAAACGCCATGAGAATTAATGAAACTACATATAAACATCTTCCTTTTAGGCAAGATGCACTTGTCGCCGCATAGACAAAGCTGGTTATAATCAGCATGGCAAAAAGCATCTCAAGGCCTTCAAGGCGCATTTGCGTAATATAAGTCACCGTTTGCGTTTGGGTTGGATGAAGCAAAAAGAGCATGCTTGTCAGAGTTGCTAGTGTTAATGCATGATTACGCACAAATGTCATTGTATGCACACGTGAAAAGAGCCTAAAAAGCATCGCAAAAATCAACGCACCAATAATGATATGCATGAATACATCAAAAATGCGATATGCAAATGGATTGATTCCACCAAAATAAAAAGTTATCTGATTAAGCAAACGTGAAATCCATCGTGGATTCCCAAAAAACTGGCCTGCAAAATCTATGTATCGAACGTGTGCGTACTGCGTAATCGTCGGTAAATCATCAAAAATAAAGCCATACCAGAGCGATGCGTAATAAACTGCAAAAGTTATTAGTGATAATATGCTTGGTATGGCAATAAGTGTTATTGCACGCTTGGATACCAATGACCTAATGGCATCACGATTCATTGCTCAACTCCGTTACTAAGCCTGCTTTTTTTGAGCAGGAGCAATTTTATTATTATTCAAAAGAGCAAAAGCATTTTTGAGTTCACCAAGTTTAATACTTCCCTTACCCTCATTCATTTTTATTTGCAAAGAAATGCGCGCTAATTCATTATTCGCAAATTTTTTGAAATCATCCGCAGCATTCAACGTAATAACGCCTTCAAGAAATGATTTCGCTTCATTAAGTTTATTCATGCGTTCAAGACAATGTGCAGTTCTAAAAAATGCTTGCGCAACCGGCTGCGGCAAGGTAGTAACTCTTTTGAAAAGCTCATAGGCATTTGCAAAATCGTTTTTTGAAAAAAGTGTTTCAGCCAAATTATATAGATAACGCGCTTCAAGAGGGTTGTTGTGTACTAAGCGTTCATAAATCTCTTGTGCCTGATTATGGCTACCGCATAAAAAATATGCATTTGCAAGATTAAACAACACTTGATCGTTTGAGACCCCTCGTCTTACAATTTCGCTAAAGGCGCGCACAGCTTCTTGATTTTTTTGAACTTTAAGACTCATTTGTCCAAGCTTGAAAAACACCTCAGGAACATCAAGATCTCCTTCAGTCGCTTTCTTTAAATGTTCCCACGACTTAAGTGAATCGCCTTTTTCTTCATATAAACGAGCAAGGTTAAAATATGCTTTGCCATAATAAGGACGCAACTGCACGGCAATTTGTAATGCATGCTCGGCATCAGCATAATTTTTCTTTTGTAACAACAATGTTCCCATATTATTGTAGGCTTCTGGATAATTTGGACAGATGTGAATAGCTCCCTTAAGCGAATCGATCGCTTTATCAATCTCACCCTTCATTGAATAAGCAACCGAAAGGTTACTCAATGGGTCTGCATAATGAGCATCAAGCGCTATTGCTTTTTGATACTCAGCAATTGATTCATCCACACGACCTGCCTCAGAAAGAGCAACCCCAAAATTATTGTGTGAGCGAGCTTTGTTAGGTGCTTTGGCAACATTGTCCTGCCAAAATGCAACACCAGATTCCCAAATTTTATTACGTTCGTACGCTCCAAGACCAATGAAAAGTAAAATGCCTGATAAAACAGCAAGCTGTGTTTCTCTCACCAGATACTGCGCTGGAAGGGTACGCAGTGCCGACCAAACAGCTCTAAAAACGTATGTTATTCCAACAGCTAAAATAAAAAGAAGGCCAATCGAGGCCAAATATGTTTTATAGTCACATACCAACTCTGCTGATGGAATAATGCTTGAACGTGGTGCAACCGAAATTAAAAACCACAAAAGACCAAATGTTACTACCGAAAAGCGACGTTGCCACATTGAACGCCCAATAAAAAATAAAATGGCACTCAACAGCAAGAGAGGGAAAATAACCTCAGCACTCCAAAAGCTTGATGCTATCTTCCAATCATATTCAACGCTAATACCAAACGGCCATAAAAAGATGAGCAGATAATGCGCAATTACTTTGAATTCAGATCTTAAAAACATCCACGGCGTAATAACATCAAAAGCATCAGGAGTCAAAATATTACCGCGATTATTGCCGGTAGAAATATGAAATGTAAGCACATTCCACAACATTGCAGTCCCATTTTCCATCCCTGCTATATGTTTGGCCAACCAAAGCAAAAATCCAATACCAAGAACAATAAATATCAGTAAACGCTTTTTAAATGCCGACCAATCTTCTTGCGCAATAAAAAACCAATCAGTCAACAAAAGTAAAAATGGCAGTACTACCACAATTTCTTTGGTACCACACGAAATGAGCGCAGAAAAAGCCATCATGGCCAAAAGTATAATTTTTTTAATAAGCGAGTCTGATTGCATTGCTTTGACATACATCAGAAGGGTAAACACAATAAAAAAACTCGCTAACCCTTCGAGTCGCGCTTGAATAACATACGAAACTGTTTGCGTCTGCACAGGGTGGAGCAAAAACAAACCGCTTGTTAGAAAGGCAATCAACGTCGCATGTGCTTGTAAGAACGCACGTTTGCGTGAAGCGCTGCACAATGCATATATCAGATAAAAAATGCAAATACCGGTAAGCACATGAATCGTTATATTGCATAGACGATAATAAAATGGATCAAACCTTCCGACATGGAAATTAAGCACATTGAGCCAATCTCCAAACCAACGTGAACTTACCCAACAACGATTAAGTGCATCATCAAAACGAATGCTAAATTTCTTTGCTATATGAGCGATATCATCAAATTGAAAAGGATACGTCAGCGAAGGATAATAAATGAGCCACGTCAGAACCGTCAAAATTCCAGGCGGAAGAAGCATACGTAACCAACGATTTTTAATAAGACTTGTTGTTTCTTGAGGTGTTGGCTGATTAACACTCTCTTGTTCAGAAAATATGCTACTTTCTGAAGCGCTTAATGCGCCTTTGTGCTCCGTTTTTGCCATAGTTTCTCCTCTTTATGGTTATGGCAGAATCCAAAGGAACGTTAGATTAGAACCGTTCTCATGCAGATTGTAATCAAAAAAAAGCAGATGTCGAATATTTGACCGGCGTTCTTTTAAGCGCTTCATTTGACCTACAGGGCAATCTCTCTTATGCTTAATTCTACCGTCGCTGACGATTTATTAGTATGTCAATTGGGGCAAAAATAGCAGCTATAACTGACCGGCCATTCAAGGAGTCTATAGAATCATGAATTTACAAGAATCGTGGCTAACCAAACCAGGCGTTGAACTAACACGTGGGCAACAGTTTTTGGCGACGCTCAACTTATTTGCCATTTTGTTTCCCGTTTTCATTTTGTTATTTACCTGGCGTGGTTTTATTCAAGCACTTGTCGCTCGACTTATGGGTGACAGAACCGCTCAGGATGAAGGCTTCTTGAGCCTCAACCCCTTTGCTCATGTTGATGTCATTGGACTTACCATCATTATCGGACTTTTTTTTGTTATTGGGGGATTATTCTCTGCAATATTACCGCAAGCTATTCTTTTGATGCTTCTTATTCTTCTAGGCATACGGTGGACTATTCCAGTCCCTATAGATGCGACTCAATTTAAATATCATCGACTTGGCGGGATTTTGACCTCAATCTCAGGATCTCTAGGCAATTTCTTGCTTGCATTTATGTCGGTTGCCCTTCTCAAATTAATATTACGACCATGCATTCCTGCATACATGGTTGTCACCTTTATTCAAATTTTTGACACGCTTATTTACACTGCATTGTTTTTTGGACTTATGGATCTTATTCCCGTTCCGCCTTTTGATGGTGGAAGATTACTTCGCTATATACTTCCCAGCAGATGGCAACACATCGTTAGTTGGCTCGAAGAGTATTCCCTTTATATTTTACTCATTCTCTTTGTTATGCCGGTTGTCAGTGATATCTTTTTTGGCGTGATAGCAACATGCGCGTTTGCCATGAAAACTGCCATGCTGCGTATATTTTTTTAAACGTCAAATTCTAAAGGACTATTCATGACCTCTGCATGGTTTGGATTTGTGGCCAAAGTTGCCATTATGCTTCCTGCATTTCTTATTGCCGTATCGTTTCACGAATGTTCGCATGCGCTTGTCGCTTATTGGCTTGGCGATGACACCGCCAAACGGAATGGGCGCCTGACCCTTAATCCGCTTGCTCACGTAGATTTTCTTGGCCTGATCTTTCTTCTCATTTTTCGTATTGGGTGGGCAAATCCGGTACCAATGGATCACCGCAATTTTAAATACCCACGTTTGTATGCAGTCATTGCAGCGCTTGCCGGGCCTTTTTCAAATTTTCTTCTTGCCTATCTCTGTTTTTTAGCAATAGCTCACTTTCCTTCAGCGCTTTTTGCCCCTGCTATTACCGTCAGTTTCATCCAGGTCTTTACCGCATGTGCCTACATCAACATCATGCTGGGAGCATTCAACATTTTGCCAATTCCACCGCTGGATGGCAGCCATATTCTTAATGCTTTTTTGATCAAAAAATTTCCCAATGTTGTTGCATGGCTTTATCGCTATTCTCTCATCATCCTTCTTGTGCTCTTTTTAACCCCTCAGTTCCAGAATATGCTTTTCAGCATTTTTAAGTATACTGAGCAGGTACTTAAAAGCCTCGTTTTTTAACAGGATCGATGTATGTCACAGGATATAAAAAAAGCCCTTGAAATCATCACTTCTGGTACTGTTCAAGTAACCCCTTGCGAAGATTTAGTCAAAAAGCTTCAAACAAAAAAGCACCTCACCATAAAATTCGGTGCTGATCCTACAGCACCTGACCTGCATCTTGGACATGCCGTTGTTCTTCATAAACTCCGTCAACTCCAAAACCTTGGCCATAAAATTATATTCTTAATTGGTGATTACACGGCACGTATTGGCGACCCTACGGGAAGATCCAAAACGCGCCCTCCCCTGAGCGGCGAAGAAATTGCTTCAAATGCACAAACCTATCTCAATCAGGTTGGAAAAGTTCTTGACCTTGAACAAACCAAAGTCTGCTATAACAGCGAATGGCTCGCAAAACTTTCATTTGCTGATGTAATCCATCTCTGCAGCAAAGTAACGGTTGCACAGCTAGCAGAACGCGAAGATTTTGCGCAACGACTTAAAGAAAAAACGCCTATTGGCATGCATGAAATGATGTATCCACTTATGCAAGGATATGATTCAGTTGCATTGCATGCTGACGTTGAACTTGGAGGTACCGATCAAACCTTCAATTTACTTATGGGACGTCATTTGCAAGAAACCTATGGACAAGAACCACAGGTCATTATTACGCTTCCGCTCCTTGAGGGCCTTGATGGCGTACGCAAAATGTCAAAAAGTTATGGCAACTACGTTGGGCTCTGGGAGGCCGCTGAAAGTGCGTACGGCAAGATCATGTCAATCTCTGATGAGCTGATGTGGCGATACTATCTGCTTTTGGGCGAAAAAACAGCTTCAGAGGTCCAGGAGCTTAAACAAGGCGTTGTTCAACAAACACTCCATCCTATGGAGCTCAAAAAAACGCTCGCTTTTACTATCATTAAACGCTTTTGGTCTGCAGATGAAGCACAAAATGCGCAACAACAATTCGAAGCACTCTTTCAACAACGCGATTACTCGGCAGCTCAAGAAGTCTTGCTACCGCCAGAAACGCCCAATCCTCTTTGGATTGTTGAACTGCTCA
>JBAZHB010000027.1:0-15158 GCA_041652535.1 Candidatus Babeliales bacterium | reverse complement strand
TATTTTTGATGATCGAGCTTTGCTTTTTCAGGAGCATGCATTTGGGCAAGCGTTGCCATTGATGCGCTATGAACAAGAGCGTGTGATGCGTAAGCTTGCTGAAAAAACACCCGCCGATATTGTGGCCGAGTTGAGTAAATTTTGGCAGCTGTTATACAGCAATGCTTTTAAAGTTGGCAATAAACAGATTGCAGGGACGCAAGATGTTTTGTTTTCAATCGAATATGCACGTCATTTGTCCCAATCTCCATTGCCGGTGCGTAAATTTTTTACTGGCCCTGATATTACCTATCCTATCGAAATAACTGCTAAGCAAGATCGTGATGCAACGCTCCATGCACAACATTTTGCGCAGCGCCTACTTCGTGAATTAGAACCACAAGGTGGTCAGAATACCGCCTATATTTTTTGCAGCTTTGTTGATGGCGTTGGGAAGAGTACTATGCTGGGAAATATCAAAAATTGGATGCACTGGAGCGGCAACGTTGACGCATTTACGCATGTGGATAATTCTTCATCACAAGTCTGTGATCTGTTTAAACTTAAAGACGGGGTCTATATAGCAGACCTTCCGGCACAAGTGAGCCATTTTACCTACAAGCCGGATGGTATTGTTTTTGCTGATGTGCGTACGCTTTATGATGCACAACAGTGTACAGAGTTGGCAACATTTATTAACGCTCACAAAGAAACCTTACGCACTGAAAGTGCACAAATATTTGCTACGGTTAAGAACATTATTGCTCAACGCGGATATTTTGCGCAGGAACTTGCTGATGTGCAAAAACCGAGTTTTGCATTTGCGCGTAATGTTCTCTTGCTTGGTAAAGAGCACTCCAATGTATGGATTCCGTTTCTCTATCAAGGCAAATCATATTTATTTAAAGATGCCGAACCGCTTGAAATTCGTTGTGTTACGTCGCTTGCGATGGTCAAATCTGAAGGGCTTAAAAATATTGAAGCAGAGCAGATGCTCTTTTCTGAGGGGGTACGGTTCCCATTACCCTATGAGCATTTTTTGAATGATCTGGTTGCTCAATTAAAATCTCAGAACATTAAAAATATTGTTTTTATTGATTTTTTGAGTATGTATCCGCGTTCATCTCGTGAGAATGTTCGCATTAATTATCTTTTGCAGCAAATGGCCTTGCTTGATAAAAATTTTTGTGCTGAGCAAAGTTTGTATCGTGATTTTATAAGTGGGGGAGAGCTGCTTGCGGCTTTATTCAACAAAAAAAGCAGCGCTGTGCTCAAACGATCATTCCACCATGAGGCGCTTGTAAGATTTGCTCTTTTTGATGTGATTAATAATCGTAGCGAAGGTGATTTGATTGGCTACGATACAGCTACACTGACGGCATTGATCAAAGATAAAATTGCGCATTTTGATCATATGCTTATCGAAAAAACTACACAGCATGTTGCACATAAGTTTCATGAAGAAACTGCTCGTTTAGAGCATACGTATGGTCTTTCAAAACAGTTTGTAAATGTACAACAACTTTCGTTGCGCAAGCTGGCAGCGTTTCATACTATTCTTCAAGAGTTTTTTACGCAGCATGTTACCGGTGATTTATTATCTACCTTGTGGCGACCATGGGGTTCTATTACTTCATTAGGTTGTGAGGTAAATGGGAGTAGGCCGCTTTCAATGACATTGACAACTGATACCAATATTCCTGTTCAAGCGCGTTACATTATTCATGAAGCATGTAAGGACGAGGCCTTACTCAAACCACTATTACGTTCATTGCGTGCGCAATGGTACGTGGTGCTGACAGGGCTCTTTTTTGCAACAGATGCTGGTTGTGGATTATTTTCGATGCATCAATTTATTCCGTATTATGTTCCCTTGATGATGGTACCGTATCACGAGAACTTTTTCTTGGTTGCTCAACGGTCCTATGAGCCATGGAAAGACAAGGTTCCCCTGGTGCTTCGTATCTTTTTTCAAAATTTTAGTCTCAGTAATTTTCGTGCAGCGGCATATCGTGGCGTAGGCGATCAGCCTTGCCGTTATGATTGGGCTTGTGGCGCTGTTAATAATGGATTGTTTGGTTTTGATTATGTTGATGCTAAGGATGAGAGCGACGATGCAAAATATCTTCCTCAATCTACAATTACACGGTTGGTCCAACGTTATCAGCAAGAAAATAGCGCACAAATAGTTATGCCCACAGAACTTTTGTGGCAGCGATTGAATGATACTGTTGGCTGGCAATATGAATATGAACAAACACGATTGCTTGCGTTGCGCAAAGGGCAACGACCTGAAAAAGTACCACCGCTTGGTGGCTATAACATGAGTGTTTATATTGGCTCTGAACAACAAGAGCCTGCTGCGCGTTTGGCGATAAGATTATTAGCAACGCTTGATATGATTCTGAAAGATCCTGAATCTGCCGTTGTTGTTCGCAATGGTAATCGTGAAGATTTCAAAGCGGCGCTTAAGCTTTTTGAATATGTTGTTACTCCGCGATATTTTAAAACAATTTTTGCGAATCGTCTTTTTAGTGATTACGACGCTGTTGAACCCTATCCATCATGGGAGTTTTGGGATCGCTTGGATAGTGAGGATTAGATCATCGCAATATCAATTCCCTGTAGCTCAATTCGTGTTGTTCCACCCCATTCATTTTTCAGAATATGTCCAGCAAGATGAAAAGGCTTATCCAGACATTGTTGAAGAGGGCCGATAAGTTCGGGACGATTAAAAAATATTACCGGTTTGATAACGCCGTGCGCAAATACCATACATTTGACATGACGATCTTTCAGCAGTTGCGGCTGCCTGATAAGCGTTACATCACGTACCATAAACAATGGTTGTGGATTGCGATTGCCAAATGGTTCAAGCTGTTCAAGGTTGTCGCAGCATTGTTGTGTTGCTTCAGGTAGTTGTAGTTCGGCATCAATAGTTAGTTTTGGCTGTAAATCGGCAAGGGTGTAGCGAGCTGCAATCGTTGACGTAAGCCGTTCTTTAAGCTCAGGTAGATGCTCCAATTTCAACTTAAGGCCTGCAGCGTGTGCATGTCCACCGAAGTGAATGAGTAAATCTTTGTGAGTACTTAAAAGCTCAAAAATGTTTATTTCGGGAATAGAGCGACACGAGCCTTTGGCCGTTCCCTCTTTATGATCCGTATGAAACAGAAATGTTGGGCGTCCATAATTGTGCATCAATTTACCAGCGACTAGCCCAATAACGCCTGATGGCCATGAATCATTGGTTGCCATAATGACATATTCATGTTCAAGATTGATGCGCTGCGTTTGAATTGCAGTCTCAAGTTCGCCATAAATTTTGCGCTCGACATTTTTACGTTCCTCATTCATGGTTTTAAGAATGTCGCCTATACGTTCAACATCAGCATTATCTGCACTGATAAGAAATTTTACCGCATCACGTGGATCGGCAAGACGTCCAAGTGCATTAATTTGTGGTGCAATAATAAAACCAATATCAAGTGAATCAAGAGCGCTTTTATTCAAACTTCCATTGGTGACCAACTTTTGCATAGCCGAGCTAAATTGTTGATTAATACGATGGAGTCCATAACGTACCCAAAAACGATTTTCTCCAATAAGTGGCACAACGTCAGCAATGGTTCCTAGCATGAGAAGTTCATACGTTTTATCGGGCAACTGAGCAATGCCGAGTGTTTCGTAAAGAAGATTGACGAGTTTAAACGTGACGCCAACGCCTGCAAGATATTTAAAAGGATACGCACAATCTTTTTGTTGTGGATTGATAATAGCTGTTGCAGGGGGCAATGTTTCGCGAGGTTGGTGATGATCGGTAATAATTAAATCAATTCCATGCTTCTGTGCAGCCGTTGCTGCTTCAAAAGCCGTAATTCCATTGTCGACAGTAATGATGAGCGAATAGCCGTTCTTTGCTGCTTGATGTACTGCTCGTGCTGAAAGGCCATAGCCATCTTTTTCGCGATGGGGTAGAAAAAAATTAATAGTTGCACCCAAAGGGATGAGTGCTGCCATAAGCATGGCAGTTGAGGTAATGCCATCAACGTCATAATCCCCAAAAATCAATATTTTTTCTTTGGAAGTAATTGCTCGTATGATGCGGGTAACTGCTTGTTCAATGCCCTTAAAACTTCGTGGATGGGGGACGTCTTGTTCATAGGAACTAAAAAGATATGAGCGTACCTGTTCGTCATCGGTAATGCCGCGAGAGGCAAGAACGTGTGCGATAGGCAAACTGAGCCCATGCTTATAAGCCAATGCACGAACAGCTTCTGGCGCAACGTTTTTAGTTATCCAACGATATTTTAAGCCAGAGATAGTTGAGCTTGTAACATCAAGCGGTGGCGGTTGATGTGCAAATGATGATGATTGCAACATGCGGATCGTTATTCTTTGACGTTTTTAAGCGTCGGGAACAGAATGACATCCTTAATTGAGGTTGTATCGGTCATGAGCATGGTGAGACGATCGATTCCCATACCAACGCCAACGGTTGGTGGTAATGCATATTCAAGCGCTTGAACGTAATCAGCATCATAATGATGCGCTTCCTGATCACCACCTTCGCGTGCTTGCACTTGTGCTTTAAATCGTTCCGCCTGATCAAAAGGATCATTAAGCTCGGTAAAGCCATTGGCAAGTTCCATGCCGCAGACAAAGAGCTCAAATCGAGCAGCAATGTTACGATTATTTTCATCACGCTTGGCCAGCGGTGAAACTTCTATGGGATAACCGATGATGAACGTTGGTTGCACAATTTGTGCTTCAACACAGTGCTCAAATAATGCAAATAATTTGACGCCGTATGAAGTATGTGCAGGTACATTTGCGCCTTTTTGCTCAAGCGTTTGAGTAATAGTATCTGGTTGAATTTGTTCTTTGCTTAATCCACCAATTTCGATGAGCGATTGTTCAACCGTTAGTCGTTTGAAGGGTGGGGTGAAGTCGATGACTTTGCCCTGAAATGGTACTTGAAGCGATGGCAGATTTTCACGTGCAACTGCTCCAATAAGTTGTTCGGTTGTATCCATCCCAATCAGATAGTCGCCGTATGCCTGATAAAATTCAAGCATGGTAAATTCTGGATTGTGTTTAGTTGAAATACCCTCGTTACGAAAATTTCTATTAATTTCAAAAACGCGTTCAATGCCACCAACAACAAGTCGCTTGAGATATAATTCTGGGGCAATACGAAGATAAAGATTCATATCATAGGTGTTGTGATGAGTGACAAAAGGGCGTGCTGCTGCTCCACCAGGAATCGGATGTAACATAGGCGTTTCAACTTCAAGAAATCCGCGTTGTTGCAAAAAGTCTCTGATTGCTTGAATAATGCGCGAACGCCTTTTAAATTTTGCGGTACTTTCAGGATTGCTCATTAAATCCAAGTAACGCTGACGGTAGCGTTGCTCGATATCGGTAAGTCCGTGAAATTTTTCGGGGAGCGGATGTAAGCATTTACTGAGTAATGAGTATGCTGATACTTTGACGGTGGTTTCACCAGTCTTAGTGACAAATAAAGGTCCTCTAACCCATACAATATCGCCAAGATCGATGTATTTTTTGAAATGTTCAAAAGCAGCTTCGCCGACTTCGTCTTTTTTTACATAAATCTGGATGCGTCCATCACGATCTTGTATGACGCCGAAAAAAGTTTTTCCATGATCGCGTTTGATAATAAGCCGTCCGGCAAGTTCAAAAATTGGGCTTTGTTCAGGCTGCTGATTAAATAATGCTATGGCTTGTGCGGTTGTATGGGAGACCGGTTTATATGTTGGCCATGGTACAAGGCCCTCACCTTGCATAGCACGAACTTTTTCGAGCCGAATTTCATGCTCGTTTGACTCTGGTTGTCCGTTAGGGGTCTGAAGATTTTTTGGTTCCATACTAGGCTCTCGGAAAAAAGGACGAAGTTTCAACAAAACGCCCTCTAGTATAGCCGAAGTAGAACAGGGTGTCACAACTTTACCATATGGCTCGTGGAATGTGGCATTTTGTGGTAATCTTGTCACCCCGAATTCATTGCTGAATAGGAGATTTTTATGATGCGGTTACGGGTTGTTGGTATGGTCGGTATGTGGTGTATGGTAGCCCAGACGGCGGGAGCTGAAATGACCATAACCCTTGCTGAACAGTCGAGGTGTTGCAAAGATGTGGCACAAAAACTTGCTGAAACGATGTCCCCATTAGCTTCCTGCGATGAACAATCACATAAACAAGAAGCACGCTCTACAGACACTGGCCCCGATTTAGCAAAAATTAATTCAAGCAGCGAAACACATATTGCGGCTTTTGATGATGCATTACAAGATATCAAAATGCTTGAAGAACAGGCTGCTCGTCTTGCAGAATCACTTGCTACGGTGAAGAAAAAAGTTGCGCATCTTAAAAAAATGATGCATGAACGTCTGCTTGATTCGCATCGACAAATGGAGCAAATAAAAGAACAAGCTCGGCCAGTTGAATCATCAATGTCTGCAGTGTTCTCAACGACTATCGATCAATGCGAAGTTTCAGAAGGTACGATATAAACTATTTCATTAGTGTATCCCATGCAATAGTCATAGCGAGCGCTTTTTTCTAAGGCAAAGGGATGATGCTGATAGGTTATAAGTGTTTGTGAAAGGTTGGTAATCGAATTTTCAAGCGTGGCAATTTTTTGTTGAGTTTGTGCAACATGCTGACGTTTCTTAAGATATTCGACGGTGCCCCGTGGGCCAAAAATAATATAAGCACCAACGACAAATGTACATGAGATGAGCATTGCGGTGCGTATGAGTGCATGGTGATCCATACAAACTCCTACTCCTTTCCCACATCACGGTGGGTAATAATAAATCTAATATTTTGCCACGATTGTTGACCTATTTTTTCAGCGCATGCGACTGATCGGTGTTTACCTCCGGTACAGCCGATGGCTACAGTTGCGCAGAAGCGTCCTTCTTCATGGAAGCGGGTAAGCATGTAATGCAAAAAGCTTGAAAGTTGGCTCCAATAATCTTGTACGACTGCTTGGGTAAATAGAAAATCTTGAATGAGCTGATGTCTGCCATCAATGTCTTTGAGCGCTGGAACAAAATAGGGATTAGGAAGAAACCGTACATCATAAACCAGATTGCTTTCTGCCGGAACACCATATTTAAAACCAAACGATACGACATTGACCGTAAGCTCGCGAAGTTGTCCCTGCGCGAAGTGAGCACTGACCAAGCGGCGTAATTCATGAATCGTCAACCCATCGGTTTCAATGGTAAGATCGGTTAAATTCATGAGTGGCTCCATGAGCCTGCGTTCACGATCAATTGCCTGCTCGATGCTGATGCGATTGGCAAGAGGGTGTTTGCGTCTGGTTTCTTGAAAACGTTTTAATAACGTTTGTTGTTGCGCACTAATAAAAATTACTTTAAGCAAACATTCAACATTAGTTTCTTTGATGCGTTGAATTTCGGATGCAAGACTGTTCAAAAATTGCTCACCACGAGCATCAATTCCAAGCGCCACTTTTCCCAAATATGAAGGTCCATTAAAAGCAAGCTTAAGAAAAGGCAGAAGCAGAGGAATGGGTAAATTATCAACACAATAAAATCCAAGATCTTCAAGCGAGCGCATAACGCTTGTTTTTCCTGCGCCTGATAGTCCGGTAACGATAAGCGCAATGCGCTTTGTTTCCTCATGTTTATGTGGGACAGTTTCAATCATTTCCAAATCCCCCTGGTTTCATGATACCTTATTATCTTAGCGTGTTTTGCTCTATGCGCAAAGAATTAAGAATTTATGGAAAAGGAGATTGGTGATGATGGCCAAAAAAACATATCTTATCGCGGCGGTTATGACGGTCGTTGTGCTCGATGGCTCTGTAACTATCGTTGCACGATCACGTCAGGATAAACGCAATGTATCGTGGTTCTGGAAAAAAAATAAACCGGCAGAAGCGTCGGGGCAGAATGAAAAGCCAGAGGTACCGCGTGATACCAAAAAAGATATACATCAAGGGTTTAAAACCTATTCCGAAGTAGTAAGCCTTATTGAAGATAAAGCATTCCGATCAGTTGATTTTTCAAAATTTATCCAAAATTCACTCAAAGCTGCAGTTGCAGAGGTAGATGCGCATTCAGCTTTTTTGGATCCAGAAAGTTATAAAGCAGCAATAGAATCGACATCAAGCGAATTTTCAGGCATTGGGGTAAGCATTATTAGTAAGATGCCCTACGACGAGGCATTGGTAGTTATTGATGTTATTCCTGGTGGCCCTGCAGAAAAAGCTGGTTTGCGTGGTGGCGACAAAATTGTTGAGGTTGATGGCAAAAAATTACGAGGCCTTTCGACTGATGAGTCCCTGAGCAAACTTAAAGGTAAAACTGGTACAACGGTCAAAATTAAAGTGATTCGACGTCGCAAACCATTGGAATTCAAAATAACCCGTGATGTGATTAAAAATCAGGCATCTGTGTGTTTCTTTTTTGCCGATCAGCAAGTGTATTATCTATCGCTCAGAATTTTTAGTGAGAATGCAGCCAGTCAAGTATCAGAGTTGCTCCAGCTTGCCAATCAGGGAAAATGTAAAGGTGTTATTATTGATCTTCGCCGTAATCCTGGTGGCATTTTGAATTCTGCTATTGAAATGGCAGGGCTCTTTTTGGATAAAAATTCAGTTGTTGCGGTTACCAAAGATCGTGAAAAGCATGTGGTTGATACCTACGCAACAACAACAGAGCCTATATTAAAAACCGATATGCCAATTTTTATTTTGGTTGATAATTTTACTGCCTCAGCGGCCGAAATTCTTGCCGGTAGCCTTCGTCATCATTCAATAAAGAGTTATGAAAAGAATGGCAAAAAAGCAGGGCGCAACCTCTTAGTTTTCTTGGTTGGAACATCAACATTTGGCAAAGGGTCAGTACAGGAAGTTATTCCTATCAGTAATGGTTGCGCATTGAAATTAACAACCATGCTGTACTATTTGCCCGATGATTTGTCGATTCAAGCAACCGGTATAGAGCCAGATTTCTTGGTGAAACCAAAGTTCTTCTCTGCAGACCGTGATCGATGGGTCATTGAAATGTATGGTAAAGAATCATCACTCAAAGGTCATGTGACGGTAAAAGAAGCTACTGGTAAAGAAGGGCCTGCAGGTGATGGCAAAGAAAAGAAATTGCCTGAAGAGCTTGATGATGAATTAGCCGATATTGTTGATTTTGAAGATGAACAAGATGATGTTGCGAGCCGTGGTGATGATGTCGGGCAAGACGCAAAATCCGAAGAAACGCCTGCCAAATGGGAAGAAAAGCAAAAAGAGCTCTTGGGTACTGATGTGCAAGTTCAGGCTGCCGTGAACATGATTAGCCTTTTGGATCTTGGCCGCCGCTATGACCCAAGTCTTGCAAATCGTCAAAAAGCCCTTGAATTCCTCAAAAATCATTATGTAGCCGA
Source organism: Candidatus Babeliales bacterium (assembly GCA_041652535.1). Lineage (GTDB taxonomy): Bacteria > Babelota > Babeliae > Babelales > RVW-14 > UASB124. Next base: position 5,747 of record JBAZHB010000027.1, on the reverse strand, counting down.
TGAAAAGAGAACAATACAAAAAATTGATATGGAAAAAAGTAAGTAATTTTGTTTTGATTTTTGTCTAAAAGACCCTATACTACCGGTATAAAAGGTCTTGGCGCTGAAAGAATGAAATGAAAGTAAAGACGGTGAGCGTAGCTCAGATGGTAGAGCGTCAGATTGTGGTTCTGGATGTCGCGGGTTCGAGTCCCGTCGCTCACCCCAGTATTTCAGCCACGCCTTCAAACATATTCGCAATTCTTCGTCGGGGTGTAGCGCAGTTGGTAGCGCACTCGCTTTGGGAGCGAGGGGTCGCAGGTTCGAGTCCTGCCGCCCCGACCACTTTTTTCTCCATTATATATTTACGTGCCCGTAGCTCAGTTGGATAGAGCAACGGATTTCTAATCCGTAGGTCGCAGGTTCGAATCCTGCCGGGCACACTCCTACGCCTCTTTTCGTTTGTAGAGGCCTACTTGCCGTATGTTCTTTTTGGAGTGTTTATGAAAAATAAGAATCTGTTGGAACGTATCGTTATCGATCCAAAAATTATGACGAGCAAGATGATATTTCAGCATGTTTTGTCTTTGAAAAAGAAGAAGGGCGACGCTATTAACGTCGCCCGCCCTTCAAAAAACATAATAAGAAAAAATTACACTTCAAGAATAGAATAGCCTTCATATTTATTTCGAAGGAGTTCTTGATTTGTGAGAACTTGTTTTTTCAGCCAATGAGTGGCGTTAATTAGATAACTACATCCAGCTTTTAAATAAGGTTGTGTGAAATTATAAGCTGTCGTTGCAGCTGCTTTGAAAGCTGGTACCGCCGTGCTTTCAGCCCACTTATAAGCACCAGTTTGTTGTGCTAGGCCTGCCGCAGCGTTCAACTGACTTAAAATGAAGCTACCAGCTATATCGGTGCCTTTAACTATTAATTTTGCACCTGCAACACCAAGGGCTTTGACATTTTGAGCTGCTTGCTCAGTACTGAAGTGCACTTCTGGGTCTATTATTGTTGCTACGTCTTCAGGTTGTTGGTTTAACGTACATGGTGTTGGCGCCATCCACTTGAATGAACCTACACCTTGCGAAAGAATATCGTCGGCTATTTTGCCCGTAGCGATACTATGATGATCGTTAATAAGATGCGCAAGGTAATAAAGAGAGACGAGCGCTGCAGCCGTTGCGATAAATCCTTTGTGTCGTTTTAGAAAGTTCCAGGTTCCCTTACAGCAACGTATCAATAAGCCACTACGTTTAGTTTTGGCTGTTTGGCCAAGAAGCCCTTTTACCTGCTCAAGTAGTCCGCGAAATTCTGGATGTCGGCTAAATAAAATAGTACGGGTTGCGTTTTCAGCTTTTTCTTCTGAAAGCCCACTGGCAAGCAATTGATTTTTTAGTTCTTGATACTCTGGAATGTATTTTCCAAATTCTGCTGCGATGGCAGCGGGTTCTTGGGCAGCTTCAGCAGGCGTATTATTTTGTTTTGGTAAGCCTGTTCCAATCGTAAGAGCCGTAAAACATGTGGCGAGAAGAAGTTTCTTCATGATAGAGATTCCCTAAAAAAAGAGTTGTTGTCGTAATGGCGTCCCCCCATGGGACGGATTTTTGTGAGGCACCAGGTTTTACTGGTGCCTCATGTCGTGTTTACCATGATGCATTATTTGTAGGCTGTATTGGTTTTTTACGTCGTCCCCGCGCAGGCGGGGATCTAGAACTTTAATTCAGTTTTTCAGGTCTTGTACTAATGGGTGCATTGTTGTAATGCAGCGTCATAGTCTTGCTGTGCTTTCATAACGGCAGCTTGTGCTGCTCGACGATCATTTATAATAGTTTCTGAAGACCCCAGTGCTTGAGAATATGATGTTTGTCTAAGTGTTGGCGTGCGATCCAATTTTTCTTGCGCTTCTTGTAGCCGTGCGTATGCAGCTTTCACACATGGATTATATGCTGGGTCTAAAGTTGTAGAGGCGGCACTTTCGGTACCAATGTTTTCTGTGGTTGGACTACCTAGAACTGAAGCACAACGTGTTTTAACTGCATTGAGTTTGTCATAGGCTGTATTATATACAGTTGTTGTATTGCCGAAAGATTTCTGAGCTGCGGTGCATTGCTTAACATGTGGGGCATTTACTATAAAAGCATCACCACAATCGTTTACAGCCTCGGAGAAGAGCAATTTGATTATAGGGCATTTTTTGTACCACGGTACATTTGCCATGCAATCAGATGCATATGCTTTCCATGCTTGACCGTATGCAGCTGTTGCAGACTGAAGATTGTGTTTTGCTTGTGCTTGCTCATCATCAGCAGTTTCTAATGCAGCGGTTGCTGCATCAACGTCTGCTTGACATGCCTCGGATGCAGTCCAGCATTTGGCGGCAGGAATAATATCTGCTGTTTGAACCATTGGGCTTGTTATGAGCAGTGGTGTTGTCGTTGTTGCAACTGAGGCGACGGCTTGAGGGAATGACATATTTTGCAATGACATTTGTTGGTTATACGCCGGTGAATTGATATAGGCATACGTTATGTCTGTGCCATTAGCATAGCCAGCGGTATTATAAGTCCACGTTGGAGCTGTTGGTTTATTTACTTCTCGATAAACCAAAAAAGTACCTACGGCAAGACCCGCTAATTTTGCTACTCTTGAAATTAAAGTTTTAAAACCTTTAATAGGACTTGGGTGTCTTTTTTTCAATTCTTGAGCGCATGCCTGTGCTGCAACCTTTGCTGCCATTCTTTTTTCATCTTTAGCTACCTCTTTCAAAACCTGCTCTTGTGATGTCAGTGAGTTTTGTGCTTGCTGAAGTTGAGCATTGACCAAAGGATTTTTTGCAAAGATTTCCCTTCCTTCAGCACATAGAAGGAACGTTTTTAAATTTGTTACAAGAGTCGGAGTAAGTTTTCGGCTCTGCGGTTTTTCCTTTAACCATGTTTCAAGTACGACAACTTGTTTGGTGGCCATAGCTAATGCTTCTGGCGATAATCCACCCGCCTGAAGTCCCATTACTGCCATTAACGCAGTAAAACCTATACCTATAATAAGTTTCTTCATAATGAATAACCCCCTTAAAAAAATACTAACTAAAAGAAAATTGGCTCATTTTGGTCCCCCCACGGGACATGATGTTATCCACCTTATCAGCTCCTGACTCATTTCGCAAATGGGGGAAATTAGCGATTTCTAGCCATTATTGATCAGCTATGCTACATTTTGGGACATTGTTGGTAAACAATGATTACTCCCTGAAACAATGATCTTACGATAATGTTAAAAAATAGAGTTTTAGCGACGCGTGCATCAAAGATTCGTTACATCCTGTATGGATTTTGTGGCGGAGCTTGTATTCTAGCTTTTCGCCTTTTTTCGCTCCAAATCAACAATGGAGGAGCTCTTCATGAGCTTGGCACCAAGAATTTCTTACGGATAGAAATTATTCCGCCGCTACGGGGTGATGTTTACGATACGCATCACGAGCTCTTGGCTGCAAATAGGCCGGTTTTTGACGTTTTTTGGTATGGGAGCGGTAAACAATCCCTATCCCCTGAAGAGCAGGAAATAGCACGCAAAATAGGCCCCGTTTTGGGGATTGATTTTTCTCAGGATCATTGGCCGATCTCGCTTGCAAGCGCAACTCGTTATGCCCGCCGTTTATTGCTCAAAAGTGACATTTCGTTTCAACAGTTGTGTCAGATAAGCGAATTATGCGCCGATGCACGCTGCCTGGTTATTTCGAACCGTTTTCAGCGAATGTATCCTCATAATGAAACAGCCTGCCATGTACTGGGGTATTTGAACCGTGGGGAACGTAGCGGGCAATCGGGTATTGAGCTTAAACTTGATGCGCTTTTGCAAGGGGCTGAGGGGCGGGTTTTGAGGGTAATTAATTCAACCGGTAAATTGTTAGCGCAACAGGTCTATAAAGAGGCAAAGGCGGGCGCAGATATTACCTTAACCATCGACTTTAAACTGCAAAAACTTGCAGAGACGCTCTTTGAAGAGGACAATTCAGGCGCTTTTATTCTTATGGATCCAGCAGATGGAGCCATTCGCGCTTTGGTCTCTTGCCCACGTTTTGACCCTAATGTCTTTTTGGCACCGCTTAATGAGGCTACCTGGGACAAATTAACGGCCAATAATCCCCTGCTTAACCGAGCCGCATGCGGATTATATCCACCAGCATCAACATTTAAGTTAGTGACCTGGGCTGCGGGGCTTGAGGAAGGGGTTGCAGACCAGAATTCTGAGGTATGTTGTAATGGTTATGTTGATTTTTGCGGCCGTAAATACTTTTGTATGCGTCATACGGGGCATGGAGTTTTATCTCCACAGCAGGCACTTGAAGTTTCGTGCAATGTTCCCTGTTTTCGTATGGCATGTAAACTTACCGTAGATTGCATTGCTCAATATGCACATCGCTTTGGGCTCGGGCGCAAAACTGGTTTTTTGCTTCCTGAGCGCGAAGGCCTTGTTCCGACTACGCAGTGGAAAAAAAGAGTGAAGGGGGAACGCTGGTGGCGTGGCGAGACGCTTTCGGTAAGTATTGGACAGGGGTATTTGATGGCTACCCCATTGCAAGTTGCCCGTATGGTTGGTGCTATCTGTACAGGGTATCTGATAACGCCGCGTCTTCTTGAAAATGAGGTTGCTATTAAAGAACCTCTTGATATTTCGCCAAAAACATTAACTTTCTTGCGCAACGCTATGAAAGAGGTGGTGCATAGTGGCACGGGACAACGCCTAGGGCGGATCAGTTCATTTGAGGTGTTCGCCAAAACGGGTACTGCTCAAACGTGTAGTCTTGAACGAGAAAAAGCGCATAAATATCTTTTAGAACATGGATGGTTGGTGGGCTATTTTTTGTATCAAGGACAAAAACCTTTGGTCATGCTTGTCTTACTTGAAAATATTGGTTCATCACATTTTGCCGTACATCTTGCAGAAAAGTTTCTCCGTGGATATCGCTCGCTTATGCATGAGCTTGAGCATCCAGTTGTTCAGGAAATTGTGCATACGACTGAAGAATGCTCATCGCATGACGAGGTGATGGCGCAAGCTGCTAAAGTAGTCGCAACTGTTGAGCATGCTCAGGTTGAAACACATCCTGCGACTCAGGAAGTAGAACCGTTACAAGCCCCAGCGGCGGCTGTTGACCCTCATGAGGGTGCAGATGTTGCGAGTCATGATGAGCAGCCGGATGATGGGGTTATAGAAAATGGTGAAAAAAATGAACACCTCAATGAAGCATAAGGCCGCTTTCTTTGACCGTGATGGAACACTCATCAAAGATGTGCCGTATCTATCACGATGCCAAGACGTTGAGCTTTTGCCAGAGGCTGTACGTATTGCGCAGGAATTGAGCAACAATGGATATTTGCTTTTTGTGATTACCAATCAGTCGGGGGTTGCTCGTGGTTTGTATGACGAAGCGTGTGTACATGCCATTCATGCACATATTGCGGCATTGTTCGCGCAGCATGGTGTGACGTTTACACGATTCTATTTTTGCCCTCATCATCCTACTGAAGCGAAGGTAGAAAAATATCGTATTAACTGTGCGTGTCGTAAGCCCAAGCCTGGTTTGATTATCCAAGCGGCGCACGATTATCATCTTGACCTTACGCAGTCGGTGATGTTGGGGAATGAAGAACGTGATGTACAAGCAGGACGGGCTGCTGGGTGTTGTGCATACGATATTACAAAATTGTTTACTTCCTCCCCAGAGCACTGTGCTAAGCTATAGGCCATCACTGAAAGGCTTTATT
>JBAZHB010000026.1:0-15207 GCA_041652535.1 Candidatus Babeliales bacterium | reverse complement strand
GCTCGCGCAAGAAAAACTCCATGTTGTACATCCGGAAGAAGAACCAACGCTGCTTACCATTTTTAGATCAAGCATAACAACAACATGGCGCACATTTTTAATCTATGCACGAACAATTCGGTTGCTCTACCTTCAGATATTTTTTCTATTTTTATGGTTTTTTATATTTGTTTTACCTTGCTTGAAACGCACTACCAAGATTCTTAACATGTGCGCAATTTTTTGTTGTAGCATTGCTGGCCTATTGATAGGTCTTAAAGGCATCTGCGCCGTTCAAAAAAGCATCATTATCGTCAAAACTCCAGCAATTATCATGTCAGGCCCCCAAAAAAGCGGTTTTGCTACGCTAGGGCGGTTGAATGAGGGGCAAGAAGCTGATATTCTCGGAGTGTCGGGGGATTTCTATAAAATCCGTACTACCAATCTAACAGGCTGGATCGACAAACAAGTCGTTGAAAAACTATAATTTTTATCAAAAAGTGGAGTTAAACCATGAACACCTCTCTCAAGGTGAATAGTCCTTTCTTTCTCATAAGTTTAGTTTTACCAGCAGCCCTTCTCCTCAGTAGCTGCGGTCGACAAGAAACAGCTGGCAGCCTTATTGGCGTTGGAACCGGCGCTGCCATAGGCACTGCCGTTACCGGACATAATGATCACGGAACCGGAGCTGTTATTGGCGCTCTTGCTGGTGGTATTTTGGGAAGCGCTATAGGACGTGAAGGCGATGAAGAAGAGGAGCAAGAAGAACGTGCTCATCAAGCACGTATCCAATCTCTCCGTAATGCAGAACATCAACGTGAACTTGACCGTATGAAAGCTGAAAATGAACGGCTTAAACAACGTTGGTGTGCTCAATGCAGTCGTAAATGCGTTTTAACCGGCGCAAATAGCTGCCCATCCTGCGGCGGCGAGCTTATTCGTGAACGCTATTGCCGCGAATGCGCTACCATTTTCAGCCCAACAACCGGATTTCGCTTCTGCCCTTATTGCAGACACGGACAACAATTAGCATCTCGCTAAAAAATTTCAAAAAGCTCAAAACAGGCCTGGGGCTCAACCTGGGCCTGAATTTTTCCAAACCCTTCTCTTTTTAATTAAATTTCTATTAGAATAGTATTGTAACGCAAGAAATTTAAGGACCCGTACTAAACAAAGGGGAAAACATGAAAGGAATTGCGTACTTCTTTGGTATCGCTGCTTTTGGCACGCTTCTTCTCTGTGCTGGTTGCACAAAAGAAGAAAAAACCGTTTCAGGCGTGGTCATAGGCGCTGGTTCTGGCGCTCTTATTGGTGGCCTTGCCGGTGGTGGCGGTGGCGCTGCAGCTGGCGGTGTTGTTGGTGGTGTTGTTGGTGGTGTTATCGGTCACGAAATGGGTGACGATAAGAAAGAACACAAAAATCATCATAACAATAAATAAGCTATCCGGCTTTGTCAGTACGTGTAATGCAATACGCAGCAATGCGTGTTGCATTACACGTTTTTGGACCTATACTGAACGCATTGAGTCTTTTTTAAGGAAATTGGCGTGAAAGCACTACTAAACATCGAAAATTTGCACGTTACCATCGAGCACAAAAATATCCTTAATGGCACCAACTTGGTCATTAATGAAGGATCTACTAACGTGCTCATGGGACCCAATGGCTCAGGTAAAAGTTCGTTAGCGCTTACTATTATGGGGCATCCACGCTATATCATCACGCAAGGAACTATCAATTTCCAAGGGGTTGCTCTTAATACGCTCTCCCCTGATAAACGGGCAAAAGCAGGAGTCTTTCTTGCATTTCAGCATCCCTGTGAAATTGAAGGGATTCGACTTGGAGACTTCTTGCGCGAAGCTTACAACAGTCTTTATGACAACACCCCTCAACAGTTAAGCCTTAAAGAATTTGCAACCCACCTCAAAAACCAACTTAATTTGCTCAAAATAAGCGATTCATTTGTCGAACGATTTGTTAATGTTGGCTTCTCTGGTGGTGAAAAAAAATTAGCAGAAATGTTGCAACTGGCAGTTTTGCAACCTAAGCTGGCCATCCTTGATGAGATAGATTCTGGGCTTGACCTGGATGCACTTAAAACGGTATGCACGGCTATCACTGCCATTCACGCAGCACATCCTCATATGTCATTTCTCATTATCACCCACAACCCCCGCATTCTTAATCATCTCACGCTTGACGCAGTGCATGTCATGCGCAAAGGCGAAATTGTTACGTCTGGCGGGCCTGAGATTGTTGATGAGCTGGAGAAAAAGGGTTTCAAATAGCTGTAGGCAAAAGCCTAATTTGGAACCACCTTTTGTTGATATTCATCCCAGCTCATGAAACCAGACTTTTCTACCGCTTCTTTCCATGTTGCTGGTTCGGTATCGACCTGCAGAGCTGAACCAAGTTTTGTAATTTCTCCTATCGCTCTTTCTCTGACAAATTCGTGAAGCTTCCAAATGAAATTTTCGATCGATGATGTTCTGTCCGACCAATACTGCTTCCAATAAAAATCTTGTTTCGACTTTGAAGCATACGTATCTTGAAGAGAAACTTTGAGCCTATTGCTTTCTTCTTCAAAAACAAAATTCAAAGACTGACAAATTAAAAATGGTCTTTTTATATTAACAATTCGTGAAATTTTTGAGGCATCAAAATCACTCTCAACTGGAGACGATCTAAAACCAAGCGTAAAAAAACGCTGTGCCAGTGGCTTATGAGGCTTAAACCATGCTAATGGGTCAAAAATTATAAAACAATCATCACGGTAAGACGCCGTTCCGTAAAAAAATATATTATCTGGATATTGATCTTTTAATTCCATATAAACGTTTGAAAGGCCAAGCGAGGTATTGCAGCAGAAGATATCAGCCATCCAGCCGATAAAAATATTTTTTCGATCATTCATCTGCTTTTGGCAAAATCTGCGCCAATAACCATAAAATGGGTGCTTGCAATCCTTAAAATCTCTATCAGGAATTATCGTGCCAAAAAATTTCATGCTAATGTTTGAATATTTCGAAGCCGCACCGAATGTAATTTCGTTATCGTTAATCGTAATTTTTTCGCCAATAATTTTTCCAATACCTTCAGCTAAACCATCTTGTTCTTCTTTACTCAAATTTGAATAAGCTCCCGTAACAAGAATAATTGTCGCTTTTTTATTTTTGAATGGGGCAAAATTATTAAAAAGAAATAACGGCGCTGATTGGAGCGCATTTGTTACCGCACCAACAATAAGAACAACAACATCATCATTATTTTCTTTAAGTTCTCTAATCAGTTTTTGCATTTCACGATCATTTGATGCAAAATCCTGTTCTTTCGGCAAATCCGCAAACCATTCCTCGGCTGCCACCGACCCTGTCGCTGCACGAAGGCATAACTTTAAGCCACGAAATTCGGGCGTATCAATTTTACGCTCAATAATGTGAGTTATTTTTTGCTCCGCTAGCGGTTGAGCAGCTCCCCAAACTTCTGACGCAACTTCTTGCTGCATTGCTTGAAGGTTCATATTTTTAAGACGAGTAATAGGATTTTTTTCTATGGCAAGCAGCTGCGCTTGAATATTATTAAATTTATCAAAAAAAGTAGATTGCAGAGCCTCCGGCAAGTTTCGTATAAAAAGACCAATGCGAACGTCGATGTTAGCTCGCTCATCTCCTGCCAACTGTCTGTATGCATCAAATAACATATCAAGATGGCGTGAAGCCAAATCTCGAATAGACGCAAATTGATCGGGAACCGGCTGAAGTTCTTTCTCCATTTTTTTAATTTCGTCGATTATACGAGCATCGTCATTAATTGACGGTAACTGCATGGCACGCGAAGACCAATAGCTCATGAGCGCAAACATAAAAGCAAGTACGCTTAAACGTCGACTCCAAATTTCCATCACACTCTCCTTGCAGAGCGCTATAAAGCACTATTTCTTACGTTATAAAGCCAGATGTCAAAAGCTGCGGTGCTTGCGCCCAAAAGTGCTCCAACCGCACGCGCTAATATTTTCAATCGTGGAATATCCGCCGCCTCTGCCATACATTGACTCCATTCATATCCCATCCACACAACAAAAGGGGCGTTAAACCACCCACCAAATACCATGCGTCCACCGGTATACAAAGGATATGCAAGAATTCCAACGCCCGCACAACCAATAGCAATTGTTGATAAAACAAGACCAAAATAAGCGCAGCCGCTCACCACATTAAAGGCAATATCGCAAGGGCTGCTTATACTCACATCATGCTCATCATTATGATGAACATATTCTAAATGCTGTTGCAAACAACTTGGATGACACACAACAACGCAATCAGGAATTGGACACTGCACACTTGTCATACGATGGAAGAGTTTGTTCAAAAATTTAGCACAACGGCCACCCTGCTCAATGGGCTCTTGGCATAATGCGCAGCAGATTACTTTATTCTGATCATACATGCTGTGCGACGACTGCATAGCATTCAAATAGGAGAACAATACAAACAATCCTATAATACCTACAAATTTCTTCATCAATACTTCCTTTCCAAAATATTAGCCCAAAAAACGCAAAGCCAATCGATTTGAGAGTATGAAGAGAATTTGATTTAAAGGTCAACAATGTTCACTTTACAAACACACAAAAATACCTAAAATATGTTACCTTGTTGGTAAAATTCATTAGGCAAAGAATTCCGCAGCCACAAAAACATTTCATTTTTTCTACCACGAAAGAACATCGATGATTTTGTTTTCAAGAGCACCGATTACATATTTGTTTTTTTTCTCACTTCTCTTCTCAGCCGGTAACATCAATGCGCATGAAAACATTGTATCGATAGATTACGCATCAGATGGCATGCATGTCACAACGCCTTACGGACAATTTACCTGCACCGAGCCAATTTTTTATGACCTTGTCACCTGTGCTGCAATGCAACGGTTGATAAAAATTCATCAATATGGACCATCTCACTATGTCAAAGCAAAAACACTCTACGCAAACGGGCTAAATTACACCCGTTTTGATCATTCAATATGCTTATGGTCCTTGTATCGCCTCAAAAGAAGGCCGCTAAAAGAACAAATATCGGCGCTGCTCCATGATATTTCGCATACCGCATTTTCTCACGTTGCCGATTTTCTCTATCAGGGAAACAAGAAAACAAACTCTGCCTACCAGGATGACGTTCTCAAAACTTTTTTGAGCGATCATGGCGTTGCGGCTATTCTTGAAAAGCATCATTTCTCAATTGATGAGGTTTCTCAAAAACCATTTCTCGACCGCTATGATTATACTATTATTGGCGGACTGCTTGCGGGCAAAATATCAGCATCAGAACTTACCGCAATGGTCGCCGATTTGGATTTTCAAGAACCAGCTGGCAAGAAACCTCCTCAAGGGTGGTATTTCAAAACCATACAAAGCGCACAACAACTTGTTAAACTTTATTTAGAAACGATCAAACTCAACATGAGCGCTCCATGGAACACAGTCGTATACGAATACACCAAACATGCGCTTGAACGCTCTTTTAATATTGGCATCATCCAAGAAAAAGATTTCGTTTATGACATGTCAGATGATGATGTATGGAGACATCTGACCCAAAGTAATGATCCTATCATCAGCACCTGCATGGATATTGTTATCAATCATGAAGCGTATATCGAACACGCACGCAAGAACAATAATTTCCACCGCGTTGATCAGCAAGCGTGCACTATAGTTTCACCAAAATTTCGTGAGCTCGATCCTTATGTAAAAATTGGCGAAGAATTTGTGCCTTTGCTTGAAATCGATTTTGCAACACGACAGAGCTACAACAAACTCAAGTGTAAAATTGAAACTGGCTGGCTTATTGACCTAGCAACCTTCAATTTACCTATTAAATGTTACGTTCTGAATGGGCATTAAGAAAGCTCTGTATCAACATGCGACGAGCATGTTCAAGGCTCAACCCACGTCCTTCAAGATAGAATAATTGATCTTCAGAAAGTGTACTTATTGCCGCACCATGGCGACATTGTACATCATTATTTTCAACTTCAAGTTGTGGAGCAGCAAGCGCATGCGCCGTTGAACTGAGCATAAGATTTTTATTAAGTTGGTCAGCAACAACGTCAAAAGCATGCGGCGCAACTTTGATAAGACTGGTACATGAAAGTACTGCGGTATCATCAAGTACACCACGTACTTCAATACGGCTCTGACTATGCTCAGCTTGATGATCTTGGATTGTTTTTATTACACACTTTTTATTTCCTGAACCCTGCCAGGCAACCCACGCATGAGCACGTGCATTTCGCCCTATAAGACGAAATATTATTTCTTTATGCGTAACCGAGGATGCAAGATTATGTGCATGACACCAATACGTTAATGATCCATATCGATGCACAACAAATTCAATTGCGTGGCGAATTGATTGCATTGCCGGGGACGCAAGATCATCGTGAATTGTCACTGCAATTGAAGGGGCTACTATAATCGTTACCTCAAAATCATCATTTGAAGTATCGGGAATCTGTCCCACCAAAAGCTCACGCAATGACAATGGCTCTTTGCTGTCAGTTCCAAGATAAATAGTAAGTTTTTGTAGAGGCGTCATCATAAGCTACCCAACCGAATCTTCCATTTCAAGTTCAATAAGCCGATTCATTTCGACAGCAAATTCCATTGGCAGCTGTTTAACAAAAGGCTCTATAAATCCATTAACTATCAAAGTACGAGCGGCAGGTATTGCAAAGCCACGGCTCATAAGATAAAAAAGTCGTTCATCATCAAGTTTGCTCACCGTTGCTTCGTGACCAACATCAACCTGATGTTGTTTAACATCAATTGAGGGATACGCATCTGCACGAGAACTTTTATCAAGTATCAAAGCGTTACACTGTACGTAAGATTTTGCATGCACTGCCTCACGGCCAATAGCAACCAAACCACGATAGCTTGTTCGACCGCCACGAGAACTTATCGACTTTGAAATAATACGTGAGCTTGTGTGCGCAGCACGGTGAATAACTTTGCTCCCAGCATCTTGAATCTGTTCTTGTGAACCGGCAAGCGCAATCGATAAAATGTCAGCACGCGCACCTTGCCCCTGCAAAATAACCGCAGGATATTTCATAGTCACCTTGCTACCAAAATTACCGTCAATCCATTCAACAACAGCACACTCATGCGCAATGGCGCGCTTGGTAACTAAGTTGTAAACATTTTTTGACCAGTTTTGAATGGTATAGTAGCGAACACGTGCCTTCTGATGAGCAATAATTTCAACAACCGCGCTATGTAACGCATGTGAAGCATATGCAGGAGCAGTACAGCCTTCGACATAGGTCACCAAGCTTCCTTCATCAGCAATAATGAGCGTTCGTTCAAATTGGCCCATTTTTTCAGCATTAATACGAAAATAAGCTTGTAAAGGAATGGTTACATGAACCCCAGCGGGAATATAAATAAAACTTCCGCCACTCCACAATGCGGTGTTGAGTGCAGCAAATTTATTATCATCAACGGCAACAACCGAGCCAAAAAATTTTTTAAATAATTCCGGATGTTCACGCAGCCCTGTTTCAGTATCGGTAAAAATAACACCTTGAGCTCGCCATTCGTCCTTCAGATTATGATATACAACCTCAGATTCATATTGTGCACTCAAACCGGCAAGATATTTTTTTTCAGCTTCAGGAACACCCAGTTGTTCAAAGGTTGCCTTGATATCAGAAGGAACATCTTCCCAGCGGTGTGCTTTTTGTTCTACTGGTTTGAGATAATAACAAATATCATTAGGATCAAGCGCAGATAAATCTGGGCCCCATGTCGGCAAAGCCATGGCATGAAAATGCGCTAAACCTTCTAAACGACGCTCAAGCATCCATGCAGGCTCATTTTTGCATGCTGAGATCTCACGCACAATACGTTCATTAAGACCATGATCATGTGATGTAGATTTATGCTGCATAATTTTTTTCCCGCATTCTTACGTTGAAAATAAGAATTGATATAGCCGCCGGTGTCATTCCAGGAATAAGCTGCGCATGTGCTATAGATGCTGGTCGATAAAAATTTAATTTTTGTTGTAACTCTTTGCTCAGTCCCGGTGTATTGGTATACACAAAATCAACGGGAATCTTAAGAGCCTGAAAGCGTTGAGTCTTTTCGACCTCGCGTCGCTCTTTATCAAGATAGCCATCATATTTAATCTCAGCATGGATACACAAAAGCATACGCGATGAAACATCATCTGCCGATAATTGATACCGTACGAGCAAAGGATTCAAAAGTTTTCGAACATCACATTGAACTTCGTGAGTAAATTCTGGCCCATGCAAAAGTTTAAACAACGTACTCGATGTTCCCGCCTCGCGAACTGCTGTTATACCACATTCAATAATATGCTTTTCGCGCAAAAACTTTTGATAAAGATCCTGGCTAATAAGCCCAAGCTGCTTGCCATAGGGCATCAGGCGTGAAAAAACATTGTCTTGGCGAAGAAGAAGTCGACGCTCTGCGCGTGACGTAAACATACGATACGGCTCATCGGCGCCCAGTGTCACTAAATCATCAATCATGACCCCGATATAACTCTCATTACGGCTCAGGATAAATGGTGCTTTTCCAGTCTGCTTAAGATGCGCATTAATGCCTGCAATCAGGCCTTGGCCTGCGGCTTCTTCATACCCCGTAGTTCCATTAATTTGACCTGCAAGGAAAAGACCCGCAACGGTTTTTGCCTCAAGTGAAGAGGTTAAATTGGTTGGCTGAATAAAATCATATTCAATTGCATATCCACATTTAGTAATAACTGCATGCTCCAGCCCCTTGATGCTGTGAATATATGCTTCCTGCACCTCAAGTGGCAGCGATGTTGAAAGTCCAGCGGGATATACCTCATTAATCGAAGCGCCCTCTGGCTCAATAAAAACATGATGCGCATTACGATCGGGATAGCGACCAACTTTATCTTCGATAGAGGGACAATAGCGTGGGCCAATACCCTTGATATTGCCACTGTATAAAGCAGACAAATGAAGATTATTGCGAATAATATCGTGCGTTTTCTCGTTAGTTGTCGTTACGTAACAAGGAATTTTTTCTACAACAGGCACCGGATCAAATTCATAAAGATATTCCAAACTCTCTGCCGGTTGTCGTTCAAGTCGATCGTAATCAATTGAAGAGGTAAGCAATCGAGGAGGAGTTCCTGTTTTCAGACGTAATACCGGCACGCCCATAGCGCGTCCAAGTGAAGCAGAAAGACCATATACTGCACGTTCGCCACGACGCCCTGCCTGATAACGCGTACGGCCAACATGCATAAGGCCATTAAGAAAAGTCCCTGCTGTAATCACCACACTTGGCGCATAAAACAGCGTACCATCTTCGGTACGGACACCGCGTACCACGCTATTTTCGGTAACAAGTTCAGTAACAGCGTGCGATATTAACGTAAGATTAGGCGTCGCCGAAAGATATTCATGAGCTAATGCGCTGTAGGCATATTTATCAATCTGAAGACGCAATCCCTGCACCGCAGGTCCTTTGCTGGTATTAAGCATACGCGCCTGAAGATACGTCTTGGAGCATAACTGCGGCATAAGCCCGCCAAGAGCGCTTACTTCAAAAACAATATGCCCTTTACCAAGACCGCCAATAGAAGGATTGCACGGCATGGTCGCAACTTTAGTAACATCAAGTGTTAAAAGCAGCGTAGCAGAGCCCATTTTTGCAGCGGCGTAGGCCGCCTCAACTCCAGCATGCCCTCCACCCACCACAATGACATCAAACGTATCTTTCATGAATCATTCGTTGTTATGCGTTGGATACTAAAAACCCCGGTTTCTAGTCTACACTAAGCTTTTTTGCCTTACAAATCGCCTTTAAATACATGGTTTTGGCACAACGTGATTCTTGGTTATGGTCAACAAGCGGCGCCGGATACGCACTTTTTACCGTTTTTGACCGCTTGTACCAGGTATGAATGATCTTTGGCTCAAAGGGCCGGAGCTCTGGAACCCAGCGTTTGATATACACGCAGTCACGATCAAATTTCTTTTGCTGAAGCCAGGGATTAAATATGCGGAAATAGGGCTGTGAGTCGCAACCAGTTGATGCTGCCCATTGCCAATTACCATTGTTTACTGAAGGATCATAATCAACCAATTTTGTCGCAAAATAGCGCTCGCCCCACCGCCAATCGATATGAAGATCTTTAACCAGAAATGATGCAACAATCATACGTACACGATTATGCATAAATCCGGTTGCATTAAGTTGGCGCATACCAGCATCAACCAGAGGAAAACCTGTCTGCCCTTGGCACCACGCCGCAAACTTTTTCTTATCATTCTGCCAAACAATGCTCTGATATTTGCTATAAAAAGGTGCCCCAAAAACATGGGGGAAGTAAGAGGCAATCTGCGTAAAAAAATCTCGCCAATATAACTGACGCACGAGCGGGTGATGTGGTCCCAATGTTTTTACCATCGCTCCATAGGCTTCACGAATCGAACAGGTTCCAAATTTAAGATATGCCGAAAGACCTGTTGTTTTTTCCAGTGACGGAATATCACGCTCACGCGCATAATGCACAAATTTTTCAAGATTATTCAGAATCTTTAAGCTTTCAGCCCTTCCCCCATGCACAAAAATATTTTTATGAAGTGGCGACATTAATTTTGTTAATAACACTGCACGCTCGCCCTCAAACTTCTTGGTAAAAAACTTTCCTGCGGGCAACGGTTGCGGTGTAGCAACTTTTATCCGCATGGCACGCTTAAAAAATGGGGTAAAAATGGTATAGGGTTTGTTATCTTTTTTAGTCACCACTCCTGGCGCATGCAACAGAACATCATCATAAAACTCGCAAGCAATTTTACGTAGAGCACATACCTTGGCAATGCGTTGATCACGCGCGGTACTATAGGGCGTATAATCACGATTCATACAAACAAGATCAATGTCGTAACGAGGCAACAATTTTTTGACAACAGCATCAGGCGATCCATAAAAAATAAATAATTTCCCCTTTCTTTGCGCCACCTGATTTTTTAAATCGATAAGCGATTCAATCATAAATTGCACTGCATATAAGCTTCTGAATTTATTGCGCGAAGTAACTTGTTGCGGATCAAAAATAAAACATGGTATCACGCTGTCTGATTTTTTAAGCACTGCAATAAGCCCTGTATTATCTTCAAGACGCAGATCGCGTCTAAATATAAAAAGAGCTCGATGATAAGAAGATGTCTTCATAACTCTCCCGTGTTCACGTAAACGTTAACGCTTCTTTGCTTGCTCCCTTGACCTTGTCGATTACACGATGGTATAAGTCAAGTGTATTTTGGTTTTATTACAGGAGTCAAAGCATCTTTATTTGGTTCTTGGTCTTAATTAAAGAAAGAGGGTGTATGAAGCTGCTTATGCAAAGGACGCGACGCACAGGTGCGTTGTTGCCGTTGATCCTAATGATCGTCACAACATGTTCAAGCACCCCGCTCAATAATATCTTTGACACACAACCAATCTATAATTCCCTTGGCACTGACAAATTTTATACTGAACGCGACCATTGGGAAGGTCGTTGGTATATATCACCGTTCTACCAACACACTGGAACCGTACGTAATGGTTGTGGCAAAAAGACGCACGCAGGCGACAGGCTTGGCCAATGGAATATGTTCGGCCTCTTTTTTGGATCTGATGCCATACCGCATGGTAAAACAATTGCGAATTATCCAGTTCTTTATAACGCTCGCCAAGATAGCAGAGCCGTCACTATTCAACCGCAACTAGCTACTCCATCACGTTATCGCGGAGGCGTTAAAGAAGGACAAGAGGTTGATCTCACACTCGAAAACAACTTCAATCCTCTCAACGATACATTTGCCTATATCTCTCGTCCTGCAAAATACGAAAAAGTTGGCGTCCGCACTCAGTTTAATTTTGATACCAAATGTGGCTTTGGGCTTTCAGCTCGCGCTGGTGTGGTTGACGTCAAATTTAAGGTCAAACGTATTATTCTTGAGCAACAATTTCAAAGCGATATCAATGGTACAGGCGCTACGCTTGGTTTTCGATCTCCTCCAAAGATTGAGCAAAAAGAGAACTCTACATCGCATGATTCGCGTACGGTAATTGATGATCAACAGGATGCCAGTTTGCCACTCGTTTTACGGTCTTCTGCCGAGGCTCAACAAGATGCCAAAGATCTTTATGCTGCTCTTTTTGCCGACAATAAATTAAGCGCACTCAGCAAAGAACTCGATCTTAATTTCACCTCAACTTACGCCTACCGCAGCACTGATGCCGAAGACATTCATCTTCAAGCTTATTGGCATATTCCCATTGAGCTTAATGACGATGATGGCGACTTGGCCGCTGTGGTGGTTCCTTATGTAGCATTTGGCGCATGGTTCCCAACGGGCAAAAAGGCTGACCTTACTGATCCATTTGTCGTTCCAACGGGCAATGATGGTTTCTATATTTTGACCTTTGAAGGTTCGATCGCCTTTGATTTCCCCTTGCTTCCCGAAAACAAACAAACGCTTCAACTGTGCATAGGTGGCGGCGCTACGACTGCTCTTGATACGCGCACACGCACCGCACGCCTTCCTTCAACCGGAAGACCTGATACCAATCCTGTTATTCAACCATCATCAGCAACTGACTTTCAAACCGGTTTTTATCCATGGAGCACAACTATTCGTCATAAGCCTGGCACCACGTGGTATTTCAACGCTTCGCTTAAAGCCGGAAAATTTTTAGGCGGGCTCTCATTCTACGGCGACTATATCTATACTCAACATCTTAAGGATTATGTCCGCATCCAGGAACCTTATGCCGACCGAAAAGCATCATTTGAAAGCTGTCTTGATCGCTATAAACGTGACACTACATGGAAAAATCAACAATTTAACGTTGGATTTGATTACCAGATTGCACGGGCTCTTTCGCTGGGAGGCTCTATCCAGTGGCACTTGAGCGGCGAACGCGTCTTTAATCCAACAACCATGATGGGCACCATAACCTTTGTGTTCTAGCCACTTTTGACAAAAGAGGCATTTTTGCGTAAAATTCTCTATCAGTATGTTGTTTTGTCAAAATATATTTCCCCTTTAAGGATGGTGTTCAACGGTTATGTCAAAAGCATACAATATTGAAATTCAGGTCATCGGAAACCTGGAACGCAGCCTGAAACAATTCAAAAAGAAGCTTGAACGCGAAGGCGTTTCACGCGATATTAAGCGTCAAGTTTATTTTGAACCGCCTACACAAAAACGCCGCAAACGTTTGATGCGCGCGGTCAAGAACAACATGATCAAAATGTACGAGAGCGAACTTTTATAACGTAGAGCTCGATGGCAACAAAAACCGCCAGTGATATCAAAAAAGAACGTCGCAAGTCACTCTTTTTCCGCGAAATGACACAACTCATAGGTGAGCTCGCTGGAAAAGAATCTGTCGTCGCCGATATTTTTGTATCCCAAGTTGATATTTCTCCTAATTCTGGTGTTTGTTATGTTTATTTCTCAGCATACAAAGAACCAGGCGAGGAGATTTTTAATCGCGTACTGGACACCCTCAAGCTTTATAAGCCATCGCTCCGATCATCATTCGCCAAGCGCGTCCAAACACGCTACGCGCCTGAACTTGTTTTCCTCTACGATAAAGCCAAAGAAAAAGAACGCCGTATCAACGACTTGCTTAACAAGGTTCACGACGAACTCAGTGACGAAGAAAAAAAATAGGAACTGCTATGTTGGCACAGCGCGAACAAACACCTCGCCTTGCACATGCGCTGTCTCCTGATGTGTTACGCACATCGCTCAGTTCATTTCTTCGTGCCGAAGCAGATGCAATTCTATCACTCATCAACCACATCCCTACGCAAACATTAACGCTTATCAACGATCTTCTTAATGCACAAGGCAAAGTTATTTTTTCCGGCGTGGGGAAATCTGGCCTTATTGCCCAAAAACTTGCTGCAACATATTCAAGTCTTGGAATTGCCTCTTTTGCGCTTCATCCCTGCGATGCATTGCATGGAGATCTTGGCGCACTTCAACGTGGTGATATTTTTATCGCACTTTCAAAAAGTGCCACCGGTGACGAATTTAGTCAGATTCTTCCTATTCTCAAGCCACGCGGTATTACCTCGTATCTTTTATGCTGTAAGCCTGGCATTTTGTGTGAGAAAGCCGATGCGGTTATCACTTTGCCTATTGAACAAGAAGCATGTCCTTTGAACCTAGCGCCAACCAGTAGCTCTACCGCTATGATGGCATTTGGTGATGCAGTTGCACTTACCGTAAGCAGTTTGCGTGGATTTAATGAAAAAGATTTTGCCCGCAATCACCCAGCCGGAGCGCTCGGTAAACGATTACTCCTCACCGTTGCATCGATTATGCATAAAAATGATGCGCTTCCCCTTGTTCTTCCAACAACTACATTTAAAGACGTTCTTATTGCTATCACGTCAAAAAAGCGTGGGCTTGGTATTGTCGTTGACAACAATCACGCGCTTCGCGGTATCATTACCGATGGCGACTTACGACGTGCATATGAACGTGGGCCTCGCGTATTTGACGTTTGTGCTCAAGATATAGCAACAATGAATCCCAAGTTTATTGCACCACATGAATTGGCATACACCGCACTGCTCGTTATGGAACAACATAACATTACATCGTTGGTCGTCGTTGAAAATGAAAAAGTTGTTGGACTTATTCATATCCATGATGTCATTAAGGCAGGGCTGTGAATATCACACTTTCACTCATAGTTTTTTTGGCGGGGCTTTGTTGGGGATCTTTTTTAAACGTCGTCGCTCATCGATTTATTCATCGCATCAATATTTTCAAACCGCGATCACATTGCCCTTCGTGCGACCACACTATCTTTTGGTACGACAATATTCCCATTTTTTCGTGGCTCTTGTTGCGCGGTAAATGTCGTTTTTGCAAAGCAACAATTTCATGGCTTTATCCGGTCATCGAGCTTGCCACCGCAATTATTATCACACTTTTATTTCACAAAATTATGGTCAAGCCTTATGGCCTTTTCGATATTGATATCACCGTGCTCAAAGATGCATTATTAGCTGATGCCACTCAATCATTTATTGTTTATATGATTTTTGTCAGTTCGCTTATTATTGCTTCCCGTACCGATCTTGAGTCGCTTTTAATTCCTCAATTGTTCACACTCTGGATGATTCCAATTGGATTTCT
>JBAZHB010000025.1:0-15523 GCA_041652535.1 Candidatus Babeliales bacterium | reverse complement strand
AATTTCCTTAAAGAGCAATAATTTTTTACACCTATCACTCTCTTGCGGCAACGGTGTACGGTTGCCCGGTGGACGGCATTTGACGACGTTTGATATATACACATCTTCACGTGTCAACTTCATTGCTTCAATAATTTTAGTAAGCAATTGTCCTGCTCTACCAATAAACGGTAAGCCTTGTTCATCTTCGTCTTTACCAGGCCCCTCTCCTACAAACATAAGGTTTGCCTGAGGATTGCCATGGCCAAATACTACCTGACTTCTCCCTTGCGTTGACAAAGGACAAGCTGTGCAATGAACGCACGGCAAAAAGAGTGATTCAAGTTGTTTCTTTTTATGATCTGGCGACGATTGTTGGTGATTGCCTGGTGTTATACCTGATGATGTTCCATGATAGACAAAGCCTTGTGGTTGCTGTGTCGCAAAGGTCAAGAAATTAAGCAGATGATCTTTTTTATTCATGATCGGCAGTATAGCATGCTTCTAAATTTTTATCTAAATCGTTGTTACCGATCCGGTAAGCAGATCATCTAGCGGGTTTGGTTCTGCTATGGCTGGTTTTAAACGTTTGTTAGCACCTAAGAATTTTTTCAAAAACAATGGCCACATGGTCGCTTTTGCAAATTCTGTTTGATAGTAACTAGCCTTTATAGAATTTTTGGGAAAATAAATTGACACCCCATGAGCATTATTAAAATTTTTACCACAGGCATTGGCGACGATAACTTTTCCAAGCGCAGCTATGCAATCGAGTGCTGCTTCGCGTGCGTTATGCCAGAGTTTGTGACCTGTATCTTTATTGGTAAAAAAGAATGAGAACCAATCTTTGTCGGCGTCTTGGCAAAGTTCGTTGCTGCGGTTTACAAAACTTTTGAGAAAGTGCATTACGTCAATATAATCGGTATCCAAAAATTCGGTGGTATAGTTTGGGTTATTACGAATGTCAGCAATAATTTTGTAAGCGTTCTTTTGGTCGGTGCCTAATAATTCAATAAATGTTGCGCTTAACCGATTAAGTGCAATTTCAACGTCATCAACATGGGACAAATCAATTGCTGCTTGGGTAAAATCTCCTATCGCGTACAGGTATTCTTTGCTAAAACTGGCAACAATATTCTCGGCCAGTTCATGATCTTTGAGGGTATTATTCATAAGTGGCTCAAGGATGTATTGATAGTTATAGCCAGTACCTGGTTCAACTTCTTCAGAGCCAACCATAAAATGTGCTGCATTTTTTACCTGTGAGGCAACTTCAATCATCGACATGTAACAGGCATCCATAGCAAGGACGTCAATTTTCTTGCCTTTAAGAACATCTTTGGCGATAGCATTGAGAGCGTCGCGCAAATCTTCATTAGTCAGATATACTTGCGCAACTTCGTTAAACGCAATGCCGCGTTCAATATTTTCAAGCTCGCGTAAAAATGATACATCGCGAGCGCGTTTACGATCAATTTCAAGAAGCCCGCTCTGGGCGTTAAGAGCAAACAGTTTATCACGAATCTGCATGAGTGCTCGTCCCCATGCATGAGGGTCTTTGATACCAGTGCCGTGGTTTGATAAAACTAAACAAGTTTTTTCTGCTGGATAATTTTTAATTCCCCATTGTACAAATTCATACAAATTTTCAGGAGTTCCGCTAAAGCTTGTTGCCGTGTTACTTACTGTTTGGATGGTTTTGGGATGATGGCGTTCAATGTAATAGCGTGTAATTGATTTTTCGCCTTGGGTGTCGAGTTGAAGAAGAAGATTAACATAAGGAGAAGATCCTAATTTGGTCATTTGTTGGAAGTTATTGATGGCATATTTATGGAGGTTGTTGTTATTGCACATGTACACCATAAAATTCCACGCTTTAGGCGATGGCGCGCTTTCTTGCGGCGCAGGTATTTCAGTGCTAAGAGCAGTGTACATTATGGTAGTGATAACTAATAATCTTGTGACATGGTGCAGTTGGTGCTGCATAATACGCTCCCTTTCTTGGATGAATAGGTAATGACCGGTAGCAAGCATACGAATATTCAAGTTGGTGATTCAAGAATTTTGAGCTTTTTAACGGGTTTTTGCGGTTTTCCCTTGATGATGATTGAGCAGTGCCCCGAAAAAAAGCAGGGTAAAGGTGAGTCCAAAGGTAAGTTGAAAATCAAGAAAGAAAAGTTGCATAGGATTATAGAGCAGGATGGTCAAACACATGAGCGTGAGAAGGTGTAATGAATTAGTAGCTTGTCCGCACAACCCGCCTCCCTCAGTGATAAGAAATGCGTAATAAGCGCGTGTAAAAGGAATACTTGCCCAACTCACTACATCATAGATGAGGCAGAGCACGATAAGAAAGAACCTTTTAAACGTGATATACAAAGGTATAAAGCCAAGTAAAAATCTCCAGATCATAATAATCAAAATAATATGGATGCCAGAACGTGCAAGATAATGTGATAGCCCCCAATAATTGAATTTTTGCCGTAGGTCGTCAATTTCTAATTGTTGTTTGTTCCCCAAAAAAATAAGCCCGACATATGAGCGCGTAAGCGGGGTCAATAAAGAAGTAAGTGCGCGATAGGTGTTAAGCCTGAAGTTCCACAACCAGCGCCGTAAACTTACGTGGGGACGATGAGTACATTTTAGTGCGCTGCGCAATGGAAGAAATAATGAACCGACAATATGTTCTTTGATGAGATAGTCATAATAGGCCGGATTGCCCGATGAGGACTGTTCAGGGGGAGGCTTGAACATAATATTTTCTATGCGTATCTGATCACCCACCCTGCAGAAAGTATGTCGCTTTATATAGCATAATAATTCACAGGGTTCTGTAATGGTTGCGGTGGGTGTGGTAATAGTGAGCGTTGTAAGTCTTAGTACATCATCAGCCAACCACGGGCCCCATTGATCTTTATCAATTATTGTTGCGGTGAGGGTGATTTTTTTGTGTGCGAGTTGTGCAATGGTTCCTGCATGTTCGGCGCGTTGTAGCGTTAAGAGTAGAGCGCCTACGCAACCAGCAAGAAGTGCGCATACAGCACGGACCATGGGCATGCGACGATATTTTATGGCACCAATAAGCAAGAGACTGCTGATACTACATCCGGTAATAAGAACCCAGCATGGCAACATGATGGCATTTTGCACCGCAATGCCAATGACAAGGGTGATAAGAGGCGTGAGAAGTGGGGTGTACGTTCTACGTGGGCGTTGGTTCATGATGATATGGTGGTAATGGTGTGCATAAAAATTTGAACCTTACTGCCATCATCACGCGTCAGAATGATTATGTTGTCATTTTGTGCTACGACTATTCCGGTGATGCCGTTGATAGTGGTAACACGAGCTCCTTGACGAATACGAGCATTGCGCTTGGTGCATTCTTGGCGATACCAGCGTTGCGGAAGTAGAATAAGAGCTCCGCACATGATGACAAGCGTGAGGGTTGGTATAATAAGCAGAAGATCCATAAAACATCGGCAAGTAATGTAGCAAACCCTTATATTTGTGAAAGAACCATGAAAATTAAGCGTATTTTTGGACGAGAAATACTCGATTCACGTGGAAATCCAACTATTTCGTGCAGCATTGTTCTTGATAATGACGAAATCATAACGGCAGCTGTGCCCTCAGGCGCTTCGGTTGGCACGCATGAGGCTGTTGAGCTTCGCGATGGAGATATACATCGTTTTGGTGGCAAAGGAGTACTTAAAGCACTCCATAATCTGACAACGGTCATAGCCCCGGCGCTTGTAGGTAAAGAGCCGGACATCATTATGATGGATAAAGTTTTAAATGCACTTGATGGGACAAGTAATAAGTCACGGCTTGGTGCTAATGCGATCTTGGCTGCAAGTTGTGCCGTGATGCGCGCACAAGCACGAGCGCACCGTGTTGAGCTTTATGAGCTTATTAATGCATTATGGAAATTTGAACAACCAACATTGCCGCAATGTATGTTTAATATCATTAACGGCGGATTGCATGCACAGAGTGGTTTGTGTGTACAGGAATTTATGGTAGTGCCGCAAGGTGGTGACTATGTAACGCGACTTGAACAGGCTACTACCATGTATCATCGTCTTAAATCAGCGCTTATTCAGCGTGGTTATGCAACGGGCATAGGAGATGAGGGTGGTTTTGCTCCATTGTTTACACAAGATGGTATTGCGCGTGAACGAGCAGCGCTCGATCTTTTGGTAGAGGTGAGCTCAACGGTTGATAGCCGCGTTGCACTAGCCCTTGATGTTGCAGCATCAAGTTTTTATGATGAAAAACACAATCTTTATAAACTTCATGATGAAGATTATAGCGCCGAAGAATTAGTTACCTGGTATGACGAACTTGCGTCTGATTACCCCTTGTTTTCACTTGAAGATGGTTGTGCCGAAGATGATTGGGATGCATGGTCTCTTTTGACCAAAAAACTTGGTAATAAGATGCAACTGGTAGGTGATGATATTTTTGTGACCACTACCCAACGCATTCAAGAAGGTAAACAGCGTTCAGTTGCTACAGCCGTGCTTATTAAGCCAAATCAGATTGGCACTGTTTCAGAAACGATCGAGGCAATTAAACTGTGCAAAAAACTTGGCTATCAAACGGTCATTTCACATCGTTCGGGAGAAACGAATGATGATTTTATTGCAGATCTTGCAGTAGGAACGGCAGCAGGGCAGCTTAAATCTGGTGCACCAGTGCGGGGCGAGCGTGTTGCTAAATACAACAGGTTATGGGAAATTGCGGTGGCATTAGAGGGTTAGAGCATAACACTATGTCAATCGCTTGATGACGCAGGCTGTTAGAACAACGTGAAAAATTTCGGTTTTTCATTGAATCAAGTCAAAAATTATAGTACCTTTCATGACCACAGAAATTTTTTAATAACGTTATTTCACTTAAGGAGTGTTATGCACGTTGCACAACAATTCACAAAGCAATTTTTGTTTGCAAGCCTTGTAGGGGTATTTGCATTATGTAATGTCAGCATAAGTCATGCTATGCAAGAACTTTCTGATGAAGTCGATAAACAATTTTCAGAATTTTATGCAGACGTGAATGCTGGAAAGTATAAGAATGCTCATGATCGCCTTGTTTACCAATACAATAAATTAGTTCTTATGCAGAAGATTTTGCGTGAAACAGACGCTGAAAAAAAACAAGAGCTAGAAAAGTTCGCCCGTGAGCTGGAAGAAACAAAATACGCACCATTACGAGAAATGCGTCTGAAAGAAGCCAAGGAGAAATATAATATCAAAGACGAAGATGGAATATATTGTGACTATGAGAACTGCTCTAAGAATCCTTTACTTCTTAACGAGAAACTTGAATCAGCTATAAGAAAATCTTGTGATGGTCACGAAATTATTATGAGCAAATATAGGAAGCAACTCGCTGTTGAGAGAGTTCTGGTCGCAACAGAAGCTGAAAAAAAACAAGAGTTAGAACAAGAGGCTTTGAGATTGGAAACAACAAAGTATTATAATTTGCGAGCAACTCGCCTGCTAGCAGCTCTTAAAAAATATGACTCTGAATATGCATATTTGATTAACTAAATCATACTTAAATAAAGGGTACGTTACGTGCCCTTTATTTATACAATCAGCTTCTTTTTATACCTGATCATAAGAATACATGCCGCCAACGCCAGCATTCCCGTCGTAACAAAAACGCCATGGTGTGAGAATTTATCCCAGGCAAGACCACTGACCGCGCCGGTTGTAAGTACGGCAAGTCCCGTAATTGATTCAAACATTCCTAAATAAGTTGCTTTAAAATGTGGAGGGGCAAAGGCGGCTGCATAGGCTTTGTGTGCCACCTGAACGATAGCAAGCGCAATGCCATACACAATGAAACAGAAAATAAACTGCGGAATTGTTTGAGCAAATCTAAAACCAAAAAGCATAAGTGCAAAAAGTGCGTATCCCATTACCAACATGCGCCAGTGTCCAATTTTGTCTGACAGCATGCCAAAGGGAATAGCAAAGAGTGTGTAAAAAATATTAAAAAGCACATACAGGAGCATGGCTGTTTGCAGCGGTGAAATTGTGGTAAGTACCTGTTGTGCATCAACTACAAAAAACATATAGCTTATGCGTGAGCATGAAAAAAGAGTTGCAATCAAGGTAAATAATTTGAACGGTGGAACAAAATCTGCAAAGCGCAATTTTTGTATACCATTGGGCGGCGGAACTGGCGCCTGCGTTTCAGTAACTCTGGTTAACGGAAGTAGCGAAATAAGTGATAACATTGCCGCAAGAACGATGATGGTGGATGCGCCCATGTTCCAGTGCCACACAAAATAAAACGCGAGTACCGAGCCTCCTATTGCGCCCAAATTGTCAAAAGCACGGTGGATACCAAATCCTTTGCCAACATTATTCGGAAGCGTTTGGGTGATGAGAGCGTCGCGTGGCGACGTGCGAATTGCTTTGCCCAGTCGTTCAAGCCCGACAAGCCCAAAAATGACGTACCAGGTACGCGCAAAAATAAGAAATAGTTTGAAGAATGCCGAGGTAGCATACCCGCTGTAGATAAAAAATTTACGGCTTCCCCATTTATCTGAGAGTCTGCCAAAAAAAAATTTAAGTAATTCAGCTGCACTATCACGCAGACCGCCAATAAGGCCTAGTGCTATGCCCGTGCCGCCAGCACCAAGGATCAATTGGGGTAGTATGGGCAAAATCATTTCGCTGCTTAAGTCGTTAAGTAGGCTTGAAAATCCAAGCCACAAGACATTGGTAATGCCATTTTTCTTTGGTTGTTCGTCCATGGTTCCCTTCTCCGATTCGTTTTGGTGTTGAGCGTGCTTTTTGCCCATCCATGGCTAAATTTACCGGTTATTGTAACCATGAATGGCTGAAAATCAAGGTTAGTTTTCTAGCTTTGGATATTTCGTTGTTGTTGCGGTTGGTTTCCCATCGTACTCTCCTATGGGTTTTGGAATAGCAGTTTTTTTATTGTGCCTCAACGACTTCCGTCAGACCTCGCGCTCTACCTGTACTTATTTGCATAGTGCCTGAAGGCGTTGATTTTCCAGTACTCGTTGATGGAAGGTCTGGTTTCCCTTTGCGCACTTTTAGTGATCCCGTTGATTCTGCTGCTTCTTCCAATTTAAATTTTTCTCCAAAATTCTTAATAACTCTTTTAATAATTGGTTGGTTACTTATCTGATCTAAAAAGTCCTGCATTTTTTTACCAGCATCAGACTCCCCGCTTGCGCCTTCTTGTGTTATCTGTGCTTCAAGCAAGAGGTCATTGAGGAAAGTTTGTACGTTAGGCATTACAGTTAATGTCGAGATTTTTTCGTCCAGTGTACTGGCTTCAGGTTTTCCAGCTTTTTTGTATTGATCTATTTGCTGAACTAAATCATGCGTTGTGTGTGCTTGTTTTTGTAGCTCTGGAGATGCTGTTGATAATAGTGTTTCAATTTCTGCCCACAGCGCGTCGCTTTTTCCCTTGCAGTATTCAAGAATTTTACCTGTTACAATCTTCGCTTGTTCTGATGATGATGCAGGTGCTTTAGGGAGGGGCAAGGTTCCGACTTGGGCTTGAGGTTTGATTTGAGATGCGGGTTGGGTTCTTGGCTTTGATCTTATAAATGTGTTCATTCGAGACATAAAATAATCTTTTTGTTTCTGGGTGATATCGTTATCGCTTTTTAATATTTCTAGTGTTTCAAGAAAACTCCCAACCCCAAATTTCGTCAACATTAAGTTATCTCTTTGTTCGATTGCTTCGCCTCTTTCCAATTCTAGTGCATTGCGTTCTTTTTCTTTGTCCTCCGTATTAGTCCCTGCTTCTTTTAGTTGCGTAATTTCTTTATCGAGTGCTGTTATTTTCTGAGTGAGGGGTGCTATTTCTTTTCCCCAATTTTCCCAGCCGCGTATACGATTAGTCAGATCTATTTCGAGCCACAAATCCCAGCCTATTTCTTTTCTTTTTGGGTTTTGACTCTTTGTAAGTGGCTCAACAAGTACGAGCAGTTCATCTTTTTGACCGGCAGTTTCTTCTAAAAATTTTGCTATTTTATCATGGCGACCAGATGGAGTTGTGATAGTAAGGAGTTCGTTTACACGTTGAGTGAATGTGGAACGTAGTTCCGGGCTAGGTTTTTTTTCTGGAATCTTGAGCTCGAATTCTTTCTCTTCTATCGCTGCTTCTTTTTCAGGGGTTGAGGCAACTATGAATTTTTCTATCCGACTTATCTCATATTGTGCTTGACGGTAGAAGTCTGTAAGAAGTCTTTCTGGAATATCGCGTTTATTTTTTGTGATGATACTTTGAATTGATTTTAGAAATTTGCGCGCTTTTGAATTTGCTGCTATTGCTTCAGAACCCTGTTTTACGCTAGTTCCTATTGTTTTTATCTCACTATCTTTTTTATCCAATGTTTCAAAAACCGTATGAAGCAGCATTATTCGTTTGTCTGTAGACATTATTGCTGAGGAATCAGGATTTAAATAAAAATCTAAGTTTG
The DNA here is from genome assembly GCA_041652535.1 of Candidatus Babeliales bacterium. GTDB lineage: Bacteria > Babelota > Babeliae > Babelales > RVW-14 > UASB124. The sequence continues at coordinate 7,062 of JBAZHB010000025.1, read as the reverse complement.
CGATGAAATCAGTATCTTGTTCTGCTTGACGTTGCAAAACAATAAATTTTTCCATGGTAAATTTAGGCTCTTGATCTGCTTCAGATTCTTCTGAAGATGCAAGATCTGGATTTTGTGCAACTAGTTCTTGTATTGCCGCCCAATATTTTGTTGAGTCAGCCGTCGCTTTATCTAAGGCTGATTTATATGTTGTGAATTTTTGAGCGTCGAAGGTTGCTGGGAAATCTATTACTGCCTTAATTACTTGTTTCTTTCTACGTTCTATCGCAACTGCTAGTTCTTCGAGCTTTGCTTTTGCAGCCACAATGTTAGCAGGTTCTTTGGGGTGAGGTTGCACAATTTTTTGAGGTTCTGGTCCTTGTGCTGGTTGAATTTTCTGAGGGCTAGTTTTTTTAGATATTGAGGCTTTGCGTTGTGGAGCTTGTGCGGGGGGCTTTGGTGCGTCTTCTTCTTCCTCTTCACTTTCTTCTTCAACAGAAACCAAAGGTTGCGGACGAAATGAAGGAGGCAATGGCTTTTCATCACTGAAATAAGGCTGAACGAGCTCTCGTATCTTAGCATCATCCTCTGCTTCAAAGAATGCTGCTTGTACGCGACCGCGTATTGCTTGATCTTCTTTTCCAGCACCTAATCGTATTACGTTTTTTACAAAATTGGATAAGAGCTCAGCTCGTTTTTTGTCATCTTTTATCATGCGAATTCCCGTTGCAAAACTACGTGCTGTTGCTTCCATATCCGCAACCGGCGTTGATTGCGCAATAGAATCAATTTGCAGTTGTAATACGTCCTCGACATTCTGAGGGGTTGGTTGTTTCGGTAGCTTTTCGCTTCCCCACAATGCAGCTTTTATTTTTGCAAAAAGCCCAGGTTGTTGCTTTTGTGCTTCTTTAAAATTATTTCTAAGTGTTTCAAGATTTTCTTGCTGTTGCTTCACTTTTTCAGGCGGTAGCGCGTTTAATTCTTGGTCGAGTTTTTCAAGTAACGAATTGATCTCATGAGTGAGCCGAGCGCGTTCGATATCGCCTGCTGTGGCACATTGCGTTATCCTGCTGTTGACAAGTGCAATATCGGTATCAATTAATCTAAATTCTTCACGATAATAATCTTCGATTTGTTTTCGTAAAAGTTGTGGCTGTTGTTCGATAGCTACAAATTGTTGCCGTATGAGGCGACGCAAATAGCTAAGCGTTTTGATTTCTTCCTGAATAGTGTCAATTTGCTTACTTAAATTTTTGAGTAGGTTGTAGCGGTCTAGTGGTTGTTGATTATCCGAATATTCATTTAGGGCTTGTTTAATTTGAACAATCTTTTTTTCAATTTGCCCAAGTAAACCAGCATACGTCTTTTCTCCTGGTTCCTGAGTTGTCACACCCTTTTTTGGTAACTTGCGTTGCTTGATGCGTTGAAGATTTTTTTGTTCAGTGGTTAATTCTTGAGGTGTCGAAACTCTTGAAGGACGCGGTTGTTGCTTTTCTTCTTTTTCTTCTTCTGATATTACATCTTCCTCGAAAGAACCACGTGAGGTGATAGATGAACGCGATCTCGAAGCTGCAGCTTGCCGTGCAGGTACCGGCGCCACGATCTTAGGGCCTGGTTGTTCTTCTTCTACTACTACAGGTTCAAATACCCTAGCTTCTCCTGTTAGCCGTGCGGGAAGCGTTGCTCGGCGGTAAGTTGCGAATGGGTTTTTAGCTAAAACTTTTGAAAGAGAGAGAGTTCGTTGACGTTGGCGTACGTTGAGTGGCGCCTGTGCCAATATCTTTTTGTTTACTTCACCCAATTGATCAGAAACATCGCGACCTCGTTTTATAAGAGCATCAAGTCGTTGGTGATATGGACTTGCGTCGATGTCGGGGAAGTTTCCAAGCGCTTTAACTGCTTTTTCTGGTATTACTAGCATATCTCCGGGCATGAGATCCGTTATTTTTGCTAAATCTTGTGAAGTTGGCTTTTTTGGAAGATTTTTTACTGCCGCTTTTATAACTTTTATTTGTTCTTCAAGTTCATTAAGCGCCTTTACTGCTGCTGCGCGCGCTGCATCTTCCGCTGCCGTGTCTTTGGTAACTTCGCTCCTGACCCTCTCTCCACTCATCGATGGTTTGCGGGGAGGTGGCGGTGGCGACACTTTTTCTGCAACATACGCTTCAAGAATTTCTAGACGATTTTCCAGGTTATCGATGCGGCTTTGTTGATCAGCTGTTGGATTGAGACCTGTTTGCTTAAGCGCAGTAATTGCATTTTGAACCTGTTGCCATGCCGCTTGAGCTGCTTGTACGGCAGTAACTGCGCTTGGCCGATTTTTCAACGCCTCATTTTCAGCTTTATCGAGTATGTCTGCGAATTTTGAGAGTTCATTTTCAAGCTTGTTATACGCACGTATTTTTTCTCGCTGTTTCCTTTCATATTCACGGCCGCCGCGCACCGCCCCTGGTTGAACAGTGTGGTACCAGCAGCAACAGATGAGAATGCAGGTAATGAGATGACGAAGCGTGTTGATAAAATTCATTTACTTTCCTTCGGCTTGTTTTTGTAAGCGTTCGATTTTTAAACGTGCTTGAGTGATTGACCGCGAAGTACTTAGTAAAATTTTACCAGCTGCTTTGTGTGTATCTTTGATATATTGAGAGTCCCTCCATTGGCGTACAAGCGCATCAAGTCTGGCTTTGTTGGAAGGCATCGTTTTTTGCAGATCAAGCATGATGGTATAGAGCCCTTGAATGTTTTTTAGTTGTTCTGATTCATCAATATTTCCTGCAAGAGATTCTATGGTTATATTTGTTTCTTTAATTGCCTTAAGTAAGAGCTTTGCTTCTGCTTCTGCGTATTTGAGCCGGTCACTACTAATTTTATGTAATTCCCATATGACATCAGTTGCGGTTTGTTTCAAAGAGTCTTCGAGTGTAAGTGCCAGTTCAAAATTTATTTTTCGAACGGTTTCCAGAATGGCTTTTTGGCGTTCTGGATCTAGTTTGCGTACGTTGGCAATGAATGATTCTATATGTTTTTGTTTTTTTTCAGGTTGCTGAACAGCGAAAATATTTGAGGCAAAGCTTTTCGCTCGATTATTATCTTCGGATTGTTGAGTAAAAGTTGCTACTACTACTACTTGTTGCGGGCGTCGAAGCGTCGATTTTCTTGGGTGCTCTGCTATTTGGTTGAGCGCTTGTTCTTGTTGTGCGAGAGCTCGTAGCGCAACAGCAACGTTTGCAGCGTTCAGCCTGAGTAATTCGATTTTCGCTCTAATTTCTTTTGCTTTTTGTTGTTTCTGAGAAGCGAAGAATGACTTAAGCTCATCAATTTCTTTACTTATGTTGAAAATTTCATGATCAATTTCATTAAAACAAAGCAACCGCTTATTTTCTTGAAATTTGTCAGACCAGCTTTTTTCGTTTGCGCTAAATTGCTCTAGATCAAGCAACTCTTTTTTAATTTCGAGTAAACGATCTTTTTGTCTGCTAAGCAAGGTTTTGCGTGCTTCGTATTGTTTATCAAAATCCCTAACGCCCTTTTTTTCGATTCCGAGATTAGTCCACTCCCTTATATATAATTTTTGTTCGGTATCAATAAGGGACAAATCTTTTTTTATGCCCTTAATGGTTTCCCGGGGATATTTCTCTTCTTCTTCAGGCTTCTCTTCTGACAATACGCTTGGCGAGCGCGGTTTTTTCGGCACAACGGATGATTCTAGCATCGCTGGCGCTGATGCTGCGCGTTGTCGAGGTTGTTGCTTTTCTTCCGGTTGTGGCGGCGACACTTTTTCTGCAACATACGCTTCAAGAATTTTTAGACGATTTTCCAGGTTATCGATGCGGCTTTGTTGATCAGCTGTTGGATTGAGACCTGTGCGCTTAAGCGCAGTAATTGCATTTTGAACCTGTAACCATGCCGCTTGAGCTGCTTGTACGGCAGTGGCAGTAACTGCGCTTGACCGATCTTTCAATGCCTTCTGTTCAGCTTCATTGAGTACGGTCGCGAATTTTGAGAGTTCATTTTCAAGTTTGTTATACGCACGTATTTTTTCTCGTTGTTTCCTTTCATATTCACGGCCGCCGCGCACCGCCCCTGGTTGAACAGTGTGGTACCAGCAGCAACATATGAGAATGCAGGTAATGAATCGATAAAGTGAGTGTGAGAAGGTTGTACTTTGCATTGCAATCCCCTTTTTGAGTAGGAACGTATTATTACCACGACCTTACAAAAAAGAGAGGGGCTCTTGCAAGCGATACGACGTTAAGGGCTATTATTCTTTCTTGCACAGATAAAAGAAGACAAAGGTTTGCATGCTGGCATCACGGGGTAAAGATTTCGAGAGGTCGATTTTTTTGATTGCAGTATCGCTGCAGTAATACCATGAATTATCCTGCTGCCGCACCCAAGAATAGTAATGACCATCTTCTACGGATACACCCTGATGAAAGACAACGCCAAAAAGGTCGTATACGGTTTCTCCAAACTTGAGATTGCTGAGCGGGAAGGTTACCGGATCTTGGTGTAAGGTAGTTTTGTCTTTTATTTTTTCACGTGTACCGCGTTCGGTGTGGATAACTAAAAGTGCAGGTGGTTGTTGGGTAAGAATCTTTGATTTTTTGTATTTTTGAAGGCCGCAAGCGTTGTTGTCAACTATAACGTTGCATTCTGTTGATACCTGTTCGATGATTTCTTTGTTCGCCACGTTATTGAGCATGTCCTGAAGGTCATTTTTTTGCGTGTTGATGACCGGAATGTTGATATAGGGATAAGGGAAAATTTTGATGTCGGACCCATGCGCTTCTGTTGGGCAATAAACAGTATCTTGCATCCCAACATTAAAAAGCTCACATACATTCTTAGGCCATTGTTGGGTGAAAAGTTGCCAAATTTCCAAGGGATCAGCAAGAGGGGTGCCTTTATTAAGGGCATTTAAAATATCGATGAGGTTTTTAACGTTCATAGATGCGTTTGCTGGTGCTGCATTTTTTTGGGTAATACTTCTAAGATACTCATTAATAAGCGGCGTGCGTGGTTCTGTAGAGCGAATAAGCGCAAGATTGAGTGGTGCAAGCCGCCACAAAACTTGGGTTAAAGCATTAAATGAACAAGTGTAACCCAAATTTTGCAATGGGATCGGGGTTGGCCGTTGTTCTGATATCCATCTACTGTTTTCAAGATATTGTTTTGTTTCAGAAAAAAAATCAGTGAAAAAAGTAACGTCAATTGGTGGTAGCGCTCCAATCTGCCATGCGAGTCGAGCTTGTTCTCGTTGTGCTGTTTGAAGTTCGCGCTGATAGATTTTTAATGAGATCAGGGTTTGTTGAGGTGGCTTTGGTGGTAATTTGGGCTTTTTCTGTGCGGGCATGACGGTGCCGGATATGAGAAATACGATGCTGATAATGGCGGTGTGTTGAGTGGTGATACGCATATTCCCCTTTCGGTTGATCATAGCGACCATACCCAAAGGTGAGAGGAAATAGCAATAAAATTAAACCTGTTACGCTTTTTTCTCTTCATCAGATTTTTGCTCCGGAAGCTTAAATTTCTGCGCCCATTGTCTTTGTGCGTCTAACCATTCCTTCAAAGAAGGTTGAGAACTTTGCTGTTGTGGAGCTGACGCTTCTGCCTCGTAAAGAGCGCAAACAGAATTTTCAATCGTATCACCTATAGTACACAACCCAAAACTGTCCCACGGATTATCAACACGTCCCCGAGCACCTTCTGAAGCGGTAGTCAATGTAATAATAGGTAGCGTAGGAGCAAATGCCAAGAGGTTAAACGATGGTAGAGAAGTTTTAAAATCCTGCCATGCGTCGGTGTACTCTTCTGTGAGTGGTATGTGCTGATCCACCAGGTGTGAGATGCGTAAAAGTGCCGCATACGTAGAGGGCGTGTTGACCGTAAACGTAAAGGGCGGAAAAAAATTAAATGTTACTGATGCTGGTTGCACCTGTAATCCAAGTGATTTGTACCAACGAGATTTTTCATCTCCGTGTTCAATGCCGCCTATTTTGATGCCATGATTATGTTGATGGCCGCGAATATACGCGCATATGTTACAAGCGTTACCAAGTGCAGTCATAAGCTCTTCATTTACGATAAAGCCAACATGGCGTGCTGCATTGAATGCAAAGGGTGTTTGTTTGACGACATCACTCCACTGGAACCCGGACCACATTACATTTTCGTAACGATAACCAGTGCTCGTAGTTTTTAGGATAATGGATGCTATCATTTTTCGGTAGAGATCATTTTTCAAGTGATGGCGTTTTTGCTGATCTGGCTCAATGATGGCCATAAGTTCATCGTCAAAATGATACTGTTCAAATACAGGCGTAAGATCATAAAATGTGGCATCACTTTCAAGAAATGCGCGGGGATTAAAACCGGGTTCAATACCACCATGGCAACATTGAATGAATTTGTGATGTCGGTCGATGCCAACATAAAGAACAGTAGGCAAAAGTAAAAATATTCTGCTGTAGTATATATGAAGCTTGTTGCCGGTATCAGTTCCATATTTCACTTTAAGCTCATCAAGGAAGCCATTACACGATGTCATGTGAGCATTTTCGTGATTACCGCGTAAAAGGACCATGCGATCCCAGTTCTGTATTTTAAGATTGAGCAAGGTATGAAGAATGGTGGTACCTTCTCTGCCATAGTCGACGTAATCGCCTAAAAAGACAAGATACTTACCGTCAGGAATCTTAAAGTTTTCATCTAAAAGCCCACTATTGCGCCAGATCCATATAAGACGAGCCAGAGCGCCAATGCTCCCATGGATGTCACCAACAAAGTAAATTTCGTCATGGGGTTTGACGTACCATTTGCATGCGTGAGGGAAGTCGCTATCAGGCTTTTTGCCCAAAAAACTGACGCCGGCTTGCGAAAATTCCTCAAGGGATTTTTGAGCAAAGCATCTGAAAAGTCTGCCTATTTCCTCTGGATGTGGATTGCTGATCATCACGCCAATGCCTGTGTGACCGGGCTGTGGTGGGACAAGCGCGGCACGAGAAATATAGTTGAGCCACGTAAGGTCAGCAGGGATGAGGTGAGAGCTTTGTACGGTTTGAATAACCTGCGCCGGGA
>JBAZHB010000024.1:0-15903 GCA_041652535.1 Candidatus Babeliales bacterium | reverse complement strand
CAGCAACAGTGTCGGATTTGTTGCCGATTACATCGCGTATTTGAGAATTAGTCGCTACGTCAGCGGTGGGCACGTCATGATAAGCGTCAATGACGGCAAGCGCGGTCGCCGAAGCGGGTTTAACTTTGTCTAAGTCGCCAGCCATGATTCATCAACCCTGCGTCACTACGATAGTGATGCTTCCGTGGGTTTCAGCCACGGTGCTCTTGACCTGCACGTCAAGGTACAGCCAAGCGTCGGTGACGGTGTGGTATTCGCTGCCGTTTTTGGAAACCGCGAACTCGGTTGTGCCATCTTCGTCTTCGAGGGTTTCAAAATTTGTCCCGTCGTTTGAACCCAAGAATTTCAGCGTAACGGCATTAACGTTGTTTTCCTTGCAGTGGAACACGACGTTGGTGCCGTCTTTGGCGTCAGTTCGTGGTTTATTAGTAAAAACAGAAGCGTACGCATTCGCGCTCGTTTTTGTCGCTCTACCAATTATTTGAGGCATGTTTTTTAATCATTTCCTTTTTAAGTTGGATTTATTAGTGATAGTAGTAGTAACTGTTGTATTTAAGGGTTGTTCTTTTGCAACAATTGAAGAAAAGTCTATGCCCTTCATAAGTTTGCATTTGGTTAAATCCTGTTCCATATAGTTTCCCGCTTTGTTTTCAACCCAACACGGTGAATTCAAGTCAGTGCAATAATCTAAACAGTTAATCGCTGCATTAGACATGAATATTCTTAAAAACTCTTGCAGTTCCATTACTTAATCACCTTCGCATTGAATATCTTTGTCCACTCGTGGTTCAAGCGCTTACGCTCGGAATCTCGGTGATCGCACATGTGGCGCAAACTTATCACGGCGCTTGGAATGTTGGCTTCAAGGGGATACACGCCGTTGCGCCCCGCGCCCAACTTGTACGGCGGATCAAAATCGTTTTCCAGAACGGGGTGCTTGCCAGATACTTTCAGGTTCGGTGTTTTGCGTAGCAGGCGAGGCATCCAATCGAAGTGACCATCCATAAGAGGCGGACGGTACTCGTGGACTGTGTAGAGCGGTAGGTTGCCTGTGGATTTTATGTATCGTTCCACGCGCTCACGGATGTTGAAAGCCAGCGACTCGCAGATTTCATCGCCGTTCATACGCAGGAAATAGTCGCCGTCACGGATTTCACTGAGATAACGTTTGACTTTGCTATTGCCAATCCAAGGCTTATCCCTTGTAATCCAAACTACATTCACTTTACCGAGATAATCAAGCATGAATTTTTCTACAATCTCAATTGTGCCATCATTAGAAACCGCGCTGTCAGTCGGAAACCCTTCGAACGCGCCGTCAACCACTATTATCTTGTCGCACCACGCGACGCTCTCAAGGGCTTCGCGGATGAACTGGGCTTCGTTGAATATTACGAATACGGCTACAATTTGCACAGCTTATCAATCTCCGAAATGACGGATTCATATTCGTCGAATTTAGCCAAGAAATTTCTGCCTTTTTCAGTGAGCTTCCACGAGCAAGTCCTTTTACGCTTAACTGGAACCATCCTACTATTCCACGATTTATGAAACAACTCCGTTTTTTCCAAGTACCCTTTGTCAATTAATGAATCAATCATTTTCTTTAACAGCGCACAATTTATAGCAACTTTAAACATTATATGCGTAAGTCTAATTTGCGATGGATGCTTTTGAATAACTCGCAGAATATCAATCATCATCTGACTTTTGGTTCGGCGAGTTGACGAAATAATCTGTGTAGTCATACCGCAAACCTCTGTGGATTGCATTGGTTGCCATCAACAGCGCAGAAATTGACACCGTCTTGATTTTTTACGTTAATGCATGGAATAATAAAGGTGCCATTACGACAAACAACTTTCAAGCGTTTCGACTTCATGGCAGTTCAATCCTCGAATCCTTTGATATGGGGTTTACGCGGTGAATGAGGCTTCGCCACGTTGGATGGCTTGCGAACGTTTTTTTGCTTCGGAAGATTATAGATGACAGCAACGGATTTAGGCATGTTCAACTGCGGGATAACATTGACTACTTCGGCGTTCTCTGGAAGATTCTGCTTTATAGTGCGCATGGGATTGCGGGAATCCACATTGCGCACGATTTTAAAGCGGGGTTCTTGAGTCATACAAGCGCACTCTCAATTTTCGATGTCTTCTTGATTGTGGAAACGTTATTGAACATCTCCAAACATTCATCTTTAGTAGGAGCTTCAACGTCGATTCCACCGTATGCGTTCACCGAAATTTTGTACTTTGGTTTTTCAGTGTTATCCGTCATTGTTTCACCTTATCCGACGGGTAATCGTTCCGCACCAACCGAGGCGACGTGCGGATAGTTTTTGAAATCTCGAATGGTGCGATGTTGCCTGCGCCGAACGCGACAGCTATACGCGATTGCTCGTATGATTTAACAACTTCTTTATCGATGTCCTCATTTTCATTGGCGGGCTTTGGCGTAACAGCTTGCTGGATTTGCTTGATGCCAGGTTCAACTCCGCCAGTCAACAATTTGAATATACTCGCGTCCATTCCACCGCTGCCGTAACCCTGGCTCCACTGTTGCACACCCAACAGGAACATGGGATTAATGTCGCCCCAAGCCACTGTTGGCTTGTGCTGGCTGCGCAGTACATTGTTGATTGTGTCCAATCCGTTCTTTAGTTTCATCTCGTCAATTTCGAGTTGCATTTTTTCGCCGATTGGGTCAAAGAGTTTAAAGCGGAACATCACATCCATCTTGTTGCCAGCGAACAACCCTTTGTGACCGTGGCTGAAAATGTTGCGTTCATTATCTTCATCCCAGAACCAGTCCGCGATAACTTGAGTATTCATGTACCATTGGATAGTGTTCAAGAGTGGCCACAAACCCTTCTGTATGTAGATGCTTTTCTGCGACTCATCAGTTGCTTTGTGGATGTCTTTTGTCCAGCCGAGAATAGCGGGTGTTTCGTTGAACAGCGCCACAATCAGGTGGCGATAGCTGTCCTCACTTTCAAGCCACCCGATAGCCTTCGGATCGCTAAGTGGATTAATTTGCGTTTTGCTTGGCGACACAAGGTTTTTCATGTAGTCAGTAAGCTTGTCCTTGAATGCATCTCTAAATCGCTTGTATTCGCCTTCCGTGAGAATGTTGCTTGTTCCGCCACTTGTGGTGATATCTGGACTGATGATGCACGGATTGTTGCCGCCTTCTTCCCAGTATTTATGGTAGTATTCCTCGCTGTACATGCATGACATAATCATGCTCTTGAGAACCTGGATTTTGCTTGTGCCGTAATCGATATCTGTGCGTGGGTCGTGGCTGATGTACACTATTTCGTGGGGTTCAAACGCAACCTTTGGCGTGGCGCTCCAATTATACCAGTAGCCAACACGCATGTTCTCGCGGTTCTTCCTGTTAACCTGCACGTTATGGTATATTACGCCGAGGCGATTGTAAGTGTCAATGTCTTTGTTGAATAGTGCGCCATCGCGGGCGTGAATTTCCAGCAGGCGCTTGTCGCCGTTGCTGCCGTACATCTTGTGTATTACGCCAGCGTCATGTACGAGTATGTCCTCGGTAAACTTCGCCATTATAGTGCTGAACGATTCGTAATTGTAGTTGGGACGGAAATACAGCCAGTTGAAGATTTGGCGCGCATGCTCGACGGCTTCCGCAGTCGGTTCGGATTTGCCTTCTTCAATCAGGGGCACAATCTCCCAAGCCGTGTTTTGCACGTCAAGTTTCAGACGTTGAATGCATAATCTTGGAGTGGGTGTAACACTGAGCCTTCGGCTTTCAATGTAGTCATAAATGTCGCCACCACCGTAGTAAGTGCGGGGTCTACCATTCCAACCGACATACGAAGGCGCAACTAATTCGGTGCGTTCGACCTTGAGGGCTTTAGCGCGGAACTCTTCGACATCGGTGGGTTGTTCCTGGCGGGTTTCTTGTTGAGTGGAATCATCGTATCTGTATGGCATTTACGGGTTTCTCCTGCGGTTTAACTTTTGAGCATCCTTTACATTTCTTAGAGTAACGCCTGGACTTGCAGTATTCGCCAAACGGTTTCTGCTTTGTCTTGGTGTCGCGGCAAATACGCATTAGGTAGAACCTTCCTTGTCAATCGACACTTGAATATCAGTGGCATCCAAGTTTTCGAGAATGTCCACACCGTTGATTTTGATATGCAGTTTAGCAGGATCGCCGTTCATCTGGACGCCGAGAACTTTGATTGTTTTTCCTTGAACGTCAACTATGGAAACTTGTTTCATTCCATTCACCTCAGAGCAAACCCTTGCTTTCAAGCCCAAGTTTAACGAAATGGGCAATGCGTTTGCTTCTGCTGTCGCCGACGCCGTGCTCATCAGCTTTAGCAAGGATGCTCGGCGTAATGCTTACGCAAACCGTAACTGTTTTTTCATGTGGAACAGATTTAGTCGATTTTGGTCTATGGTTTTCCATGTTCAAATCTTTCCTTTAAATCTTAAATTGTTTGTTGATAGTAGTAGTAACAGCCATTAAAATACCTTTCGATTAATAGTAGTAGTAGTAACATATTTATAGTTTTTACATGTCATAGGGTAACAGTAAGGAATTGATAGAATGTTAGTGGATTCAGAAGAATCAACGCAACCAATAAAAGGATGCCCGAAACCCGACGACAATGAATCCAAGGAACAATTTATTGACCGTTGCATAAGCACCCTTTGCAATAGTAACCCCGATTTATCAAAAGAACAGGCAAGCCAATCATGCTACTTATCGTGGAACAATTCAAAGAACGCCCGCAGCTTATTCGATGAAGTAACCGAACGCATCAAAAACGTCCGCGACTTCCTCATTAAAATTCTTGGCAAACGCGGAGAAACTTTGCTTAATTACACGCTTGTCAGGCTCGGCGTTTACGATCCGTCAATGAAGAATTTCAACATGGCGGCACTCAGCGACAACATGAACCTGCCGTTCCTGAAATACGAAGAGGATGGCTCGGTGATAGTCGGCAACCTCATGTCGCCACCAGTCATGTTCACAAAGATTGACAAAGAAGCCAAAACCGTCGAAGGCTACGCCAACACAATTACAATAGACACTTACTCCGACGTGTTCCTGCCCGAAGCCTACAAAGACAGCTTCATAGCGGAATACCAAGGCAAAAAGAATCGCCCAATATTTTTCATGCATCACCTCGACGTGCCAGCGGGCGACCTTCTGGACATAAAGTTCGACAATATAGGCATGTACGTAAAAACCAAACCATACACCGCCTACTGGGACTTAATCGAGAACGGCACGCTCAAAGGATTCTCAATCGGGTTCTACTTCAAAATATGGCCTGACCAAGTGGGGATGGCTTGGGTAACGCACAAGAAACACAGTATTTACGGTAACGATATTAGCTACGTTACAAGCCCCGCTAACTTGCTATCCTATTTTACTGACGTTCCAGAGGAAGCAAGCAAACAGCGGATTAACGAGTTCGTAGCTGACCCGAAGCGCCCCATGAAAAACAAGACACTTTTGAACGCCATTAAAGGCGAATCAACCGATCAAATTGCCATCCCATCTACGGCGTCAGGTTTGATTGCATTGATAGGCTTACAGTCACGGGAAGAAAACCCAAAAACCGCACAAGCCAGCGATACAGGCTTAAATAAAAACTTTAAGGAAACAAGAAAATTGACAGAAGAAACAACCCAACAAACACAGCCAACAGAAAAGAAACAATTCGTTGAAAAGACCACAGAAGAACTCATGAACATGACTCCAATGGAACAAATGAAATACATGGAAGAACTCGCAGAACACAGATTCAAAATCAAGAACATCGAAAACATCCGCGCAGCCGAAGATTCCGTCAAAGAGCTACGCAAACAGGATGAATCAAAAGAAGTCAACAATAAATTTGGACAATTATTCGCAAAGCTCGATGAATTCGGCAAACAATTAGCAAGCATTACTGCCAAACTCGCAATCCACGATGAAAAATTCGTAAAGATTGACGAAACAGTCGAAGACGTGCAAGTAATCGCACCAACAGCAGGCAACAAGAGCCTCACAGACCTCGCAAGCAAATCAATGAACTTTGACGACTTCCACGCCAAAGCATCCGAGGTGGCACCACAATGACCAACGCATTTGTAGGACAGCCAATTGGCATGGCACCTGGCGCTTGGAAAGCAGTCAAAGAAATCAACGGCGACCTTGGATACGCAGACCTTTTAAGGCAGGGCATCGCAAGCGGATCAAGCATCCTTTCTCTCGCACGCCAAGCAGACACCAACATCGACAGATACGTCAAAGACGACGCACCCCTATTGACAAGCACCACAGGCGCAGTCAACCCAGTTTACGGCAGAGACGTTTACGTCTGGACAAACCTTGAACACCCAGCTTTCGGCGCATTAGCCAAGCAACCGTGGACAAGAAGCGGACGCAGAATCAAAACCGCAAACAGCAGCACACTCGTCGAAGGATACAGTGAAAACGACGCCATACCTGCAAGCACACTGCCAACTTACGCACTGATGAAGTACAAGATAAAGAACATGATCACAAGGCTCGACTGGACACTTGACATGCAAGTGGCAGCCGCGTCAGGCGACGACACCATCGGCACCCCAGAGCAACTACGCGCAGACAAAACCGCAGAACACATGCTCGGATTAGGCACAGCAGGCATACTCTACAACGCAGAAACCTACGCAGCCGCCGCAACAGGCGACAACAGCGGAGTAAGCACTTTCGAAGCACTCGACCGAGTAATATCGTGCGATGCAGAAGAAGACGACCTCGGCGGAACCTACAATGGATGCTACGACCCCTGGGCTGAAAGCATGACCGCAGACCGCGACTCAGGCACAACCTACGACGCAGTAGTCGTGCACGGCGACGGAACACTCTGCTACCAAACAGGCAATCCCGACTTCACCACAGACGCCACACTCACACTCGACGCAAAGAACGTACTGTTAAAGAACTGCCTAAAGAACGGGCTAAAACGCGAAAACGGATTCTGGCTAACAGGATACGACACATACTTCCGACTACTCGATTTGTACGGCGTCAAAGAACGCTACATCAACCCAACCAAAGCCACATTCACAGTCAACGGCGTACAAACAATGAACGGTAGCGAAGTTGGATTCGACATATCCACAATGGACGGTATGCCAATCATCGTTGACCCCAACTGCCCCAAAGACACAATCGACAAACTATTCCTCATCGACAGGTCAAACGTATTCATGCAGATGGCGACTCCAACAGTCAACATTAACCTCGGATTCCCAGCGTTCAGCACAATCAGCAGCACACTCGGACAACGATTGGGCTATGCCGAAGTATTGCTGACGCAGGGCGAACTCTGCGCAACAAGACTGAACACATCAGGCAAGCTATGCGCTTTGAAGTAGTAGGGTGAGTCAAACATGACTTTAACCTCTACTATAACGAAGCAGACCGAATTCGGCGACCGCAAAGTAGTCTTCGGCACATTCACCAACGACAGCACAGGCGGCGACATCGAAACAGGATTGCGCGTGGTAGAACAATTCTACGTGCAACACACAGGCAGCGCGGCAGTAGCGGAAACACCATCAGTCTACGAAACACTACCAGTCGGCGACCGAACGTCACCAACCATAGTCACCACGTCAGGCAAAGCGGGCATTTGGATGGCTATAGGTTATTAGGAGAAATCCAAAATGACCTTTACATCCACAGTCACCGACAAGGTGATCGCTGGCGACTTATGCATGGTCTACGGCACCTACGTCAACGACACTGGAAGCACAGGCGGTAACATTGACACCAACATCGACAGTTGCCTCTTCATCAAGTTGCAACCCGTAGGCGCATCGGCGCAACTGCTGTCAACTTCGGTTGACGAAACTTTCCCATGCGACGGCAAAGCCGTAACTGTAGTCACCAACGCAGACGAATCAGGCACCTGGATAGCATTCGGCCACGGCATCGGGTGGTAACCGATGGCGGGCGTCACAGTCAGCATAACCTTTAACCCCGACATCTACAAAGCCCTCGACGCACTGGTACTGCAACGCCTCAACGAAGGCGACAAGCACATGAACCGCAGCCGACTCGTAAACGAACTGCTACGCAACAATCAGCAAGTGCAAAAAGCAATAGTCCAAGCCAAGATACCACAGTAAACAAAACAAATCTCCCCAACCTTTTTTTGTATTCAATTTTAACGATAAGTTTATTAATTGCTGATAGTAGTAGTAACTGTGTGAGATTAAATTGACTTTCAATAAACTACAAGGAATGATTAAACTGACACGTCAACTCCGAAGAAAAATGCTATCACAAGGATTATCCGCACCCTTTTATATTCACAACCAAATGGGTAACTATTGCAGGATAATAAACGGTGATTGTTCAAAATGCCAAGCCAAAGAAGCTTGCGATGAAAACTTTGACTAATACAGGCAGTAAACCAAAAGAAATACCCAACTTCATTCTCGTTGAATACCTCGACGAGGAAACAGGAATAATATGTGTTGACCGCATCATAAATCCCGAATGGATAAAACATCGAAACAGCCTGCGCAAACGGTTGAAACGGCTGTATGAATACCTATTCAAAGGATACCGCCAATTTGACGTGCCATTATAACAATGATACACCTTAGTGCGGAAGTAGCTTAGTCAGGTGAAGCAAGCGATAACGTCGCGGCTAAACACCGCAACACGGAGTAATCCGTTCAATTGATCGTTGGTTCAAATCCAACCTTCCGCCACACCCAATAAGGCACCCCGCAGTCCAGTGCGTGACAAGCCTGCGACAGCAAGATGACGCGATGTCAAAGCGGGGACACGCGGGTGCGAGCAACGTTTAAATAATTGATGGTAATAGTAGTAACAGGGATAACCATGTCTGAAAAAACATATGAACCTCACGTTATCATCGTTTATGCTACCGATAAAACAATGGCGGTAAAGGAGTTTTCCTATAAAGAAGATGCTTATCAAAAATATAATGATATTCTACAAGTTGTTGGTGTTAAAATCGTTCTTGCTAAAGTAGTTAAAATGCATGGAGAAGGATAAATCACAGTAACATAGTGATTCACACATGAGCACCCGAAGAGTTGAATGCGCCAACAAGACGATTACTGCCCTCGACTCCGCGGTTAGCGGGGCTATATGACTCTTGGTCTACCCGTAAAGTTGGCTAAACGGACTCCATTTGAACGTGTGAAGTGCGGATTTAAAGTACCGCTTCAAGACAAGCTGCTTTGCACAAGTAGGAAAGTACGAAGACACATTCAACATCAACACAAGACTAAACACTGTTCGGTTAAAGTGTGAATTGGCTTGTTATAGGGTGGCATTAAGTGATTAGCGCGTGGGTAAAAGTAATCACCGACCAACACCCTGTCAACCCACGCATACATAATAACAAAGGTAAACAAATATGACTAAAGATATATGCATCAGAAAAGTAAAGATTCTTCAAGGTAAAGCCAAAGATGCTGCTGACAAACAAAATCTAACACCCAATGATTTAGTGATAGTTACCACCACAATAAACAAAGATTCACCACCAAGCTACAACGTTGAAAAAGTGATTGGTGATCCTGTTTCCTACCTATTGAACCGACACTAACAGTTTACTTTCCACACCATTATAAAAAAAGTTATAACGTTTTCACCGAATGAAAGCGGTTTCATTTGTGGGAATGCGTCTCACATTAAGCCACCCTGGGGTGGTATGCGGTCACTCGTTTTCACTATTATTTAATAAATAAACAATATACTACTACCTGTTAATGTGAGAACACTTATTTCGTGCGATACCAGATGCACTATGATTTGTAATCCACATAATAATAAGGAATAAAAACAATCTGAACGCTTAAATATGTGATAGTAATAGTAGTAGTTTATGGTTCAAAAGGTAACATGGATTAGCCACTGCCTGTTTTGGTTCAGTTATGCTACAGGATTGCTTGCGTTTTTTGAGCAGTGTCTTGATAATGGCTCGCCGATATGGAGCACCGTGCTTGGTGTACCTTTCATGCATCATGGTTATTACGGGTTCATAGGAATCTTTGTTGCTTACATCATCATGTTTTATCCGAAGATTAAAGCGAACTCTGAGAAAACCAAACCTTAACAACTCAACAGCCCTATTTATATGTCGAGATAGTGATAATAGTAACAGAGGTTTAAAACAGTGATACCAACAATAGTATATGCTGTCGCAGCTTTAATCGGAATGGCGCTTTATATGTGGAACAGTTGGCCGAGCAATGAGGCTTTTAATCCGCAAAAAGCTATCAATACCGTCATCAGAGGCGGTGGACTATCCATTATTTTAGCAGCCATTGCGTTTGCGCCGATGGGCATAAATGTAACGCTCGTCGGTATGGCGTTTATGATGGGGTTCACGTTTGACGCTGGACTCAAAAAGCTAAGCGACGCTTACGCACCAACAACGCCATCTCAAACAAATGGTTGAATCCGTTTTAAGGATTCGCCATTTTTATCAGTTATTTTTTTATCTTAACAGTTCAACAACGCTCTTTATATATTGAGATAGTGATAGTAGTAACAACTATTAACGTGATACTCATGTCAACAACCAATAAAAACTTTAAACAATTTTGCGCAGTAATGTTAATTGTCATTGCGTTAGCCGCGTCGCTAATAGGTCTTGTAAAGGTCGGTATAATAACACCCGAAGAAGGACAAACAATTTTGAACGCATGGCAAGAACGTATGGCTAAATTTGCGGATGATTTAACCGCGCTCAATGAAACGTTACAGGTTTCATGGAATCCTACTTTCTACTCTACAGCATCCGCAACGGCAACATACGCAATTTATAATCTTACTGGCACAGACGTATTTTATTATGCTGTTCAAAACATGAGCACCACGGGTAAGTTGTGGTTTTACGGCACAAACATTACAAGCGTTGAAGAAAATGTTCTTGGAAACATGACAACAGGCGACAGCTTGTGGATTAACGCTCTGTTTGATTATTCGATTATTGTTCCTCAAGATACCATCGTAACCGAATTTTATAACGGTTTAGAACGTGTATTCATCAATCTTGTGGATAGACAGGGCTTAGACTTTACAATTAAATCCGATAGTGTACACAGTGGAAACTATGTCATAACAGATGAGAATTCTCGCATAATAGCCGAATGGACTACAACAAATATTACAACCATCCAAAATAACGCCATTGGTAATATGACGAGTGGACGCTTGTTCATCAAAGATTTAGAATTTGATGACACGTTGCAAGATTCAATCTCATCAGATGTTTTAATTGTGGAAATCCTGCTCGGAGTCGAAAAAAGGTATACGCTTCACGCCACAATGATTGACAATCCGTATCTTGGATTGAAACAATTTTATTACGATGGCGTTCTTATGGCAACAATAAACATGTCAGACGGCACCACCACTTTGGTACCGAATTGGCAAGGCGCGTGGAACACAACGATTGAACAATTAGTCAATGTTTATCAAGATTATGCGTGGCAAGGCGCGTGGAACACCACAGTTATTCAGTTAATTACAACCGAGTTACTTACGCAAGCGTGGAACGGAAATTGGAACACATCAGTTAATCAACTAATCACTGGCGCAAACATTCTGTGGAGCCAAATCGCCGATGCTAACGTCACAGTTCAGCAAGTTATTAATGCCTACACAGAAATGGCTTGGAAAAGCGGTTGGAATGCTGATGTGCTTTCATTGGTGCAAAGCGGTAGCCTAACGTTAACTGGCAATTTAACCGCAGATAATATCGATAGTACACAATTAATTACTGCGTACAGTTACTTAGTCTATTATGACGCTTTAGATGGCAACTACAAAGCTAAATCATCAAACGGAACAATTTGTTGGGCGCTTAACGATGATGAAATCTTAATTGAATCGGCACTAACCAATTGTACAAGTGGCGGTAGCGTGTATATTTCACCAAGTTCATACTCTGCCACAGTCGAAGTTCCAGATGGCGTTCGTTTAGTGATTGAAAAAGGTGCTACGGGTATATCCTATTCAACCGCTGTAGCCGCAACCTGCATGATTAACGATTGGCAAAACGGATACAGCACATACTATATTTCAGGCGTACAAACAGCGTATATTAATTGGACAGCAGGCTCAACCACTTTAATTTCTGCGTCAGGATATTGGGATGGTAGTTGGAATACCACTGTTCGACAAATCATAGACGCTTACACGGAGATGGGTTGGAAAAACGGGTGGAACACTACAGTAGAAGATATCGTAAATATTATGTTTACATCTCAAGCGTGGAACGGAAATTGGAATACAACCGTTACTCAAATCATAGAAGGTGCAGGCATTCTATGGAGTCAAATCACTGACGCTAACGTTACTGTTCAACAGATTGTCAACGCTTATTCAGAAATGGCTTGGAAAGGTGGATGGAATATTACAGTGGAAGCAATAATTACTGCGACTGGTGTTGGCACATTTTGGCAAGGAGATTGGAATGCGACAGTAACATCAATTGTTAACGGTTTAGAATCGGGAAAAAGCAGAGACGCATTTTATTCATACATGATTTATGTTGATGTTGATGATTCCGCATTATACCACGCAAAGGCATCAAATGAAACTATTTGTTGGTCATCGACCAATAGCAGTTATATTTTCGAAAGTGTGTTCAATAATGTTACAAGCGGAATTGTTTTTGTCAAAGATGGCAATTACACTGATGCAGTTTTAAACGTACCTGGAAGTATCTTTTTACTCGCGGGCACAGGGGTAACAGGGATAAAGTATGCTTCGATTGCTGATGGGGCAAGGATTGATGAACCGAATTTTAACGCTGCTTTTGGAAGGTATAGTGGCGGAAGTTACACGGTAGTTACTAACCAGTCCAGTGTGGCTACAACGGTAACTTGGTACTTAACGTTTAAGCCTGATAACAGTATTTATTTTGCATCAACCAACGCAAGCTATGTTATAAATTCTGCTTTTGCTTCCTTAACACCTGGTCGCACATCAATGGAAAAAGTCATTGTTACTGGCAATATTACAATTACTGCACCTTTAACTATTCCTAGGTACACAACGCTTAGCGGAGAAAATAACTGTAAAATTACTAAAGGCTTTAATGGTGACATGATTAAGGAGTATGCCACTGCGACTGCTGATAGTATTATTATTGAAAACTTGGAGCTTGATGGCAACTATGCCAGTTATACAGGTTCAGGTATTGTTTGGACACTAACTGGCACTGCTGGCGGCACAAAAGATTTAATTATTCAGAACTGCAAAATTTGGTACACTTATGCTCATGGCATAAACATAGAATTAGGAGGCGCTGGTGGAACCCTTGCACCTAAACTTTACGATAATAACGTGTACACAATGGATGTCGGCGCAACAGGCAAGAAAGGTTTACAAATGAAGTCAGCAGCAGACTTTCATGTTGATGGTGGTCATTATGGTGTAGACACAGGAGTTGGTGCTATTTACTTGGAAGGTTGTGGTGCTGGCACAATACAAGGCATACGCACAGATGGAACGGTTGACCTGTATATTTGCCGTGAAGTCACTGTAGGCAATGTTTTTGTTGATTTAGGCAATGTGCATCGGCATGGCATGGAACTCTATGATGTTTACATGTCTCAGTTTAGTAACATTAAAATTCGTACAACAGGAAGTAATGCTTGGACAGATAAATCGGCAATATATTTAGGAAAAGACTCCACCGCACCATACGCAAGCTATAACTCATTTTCAAATATTTATGCTGGAAGAATCTGGAATGAAGCCAACACTGACCGTTTCGCCTATGCCATAACAGAAGGGAATGCTGACTGTGACAATAACCAATATGTTAACATTAATGGGCATGATTGTGTAACAGGCGCATTGTACCTGTTAGGTGCAACAAGTAAGGGGCAACACCAAAATATTATTGGTAATGTAACTGAAGCATAATTCTTTATTTCTTCATTTGTATTTGTCTAGCGTTCCGTTTTTTCTGTATTATTCAACTGGCTCCACATACCACATATTTAGTATGCTCTTAGGCATATTTGTGTTTAAGGGTTATTTTTCTTTTGAGATTACGCACATGAACAAACGTTTAGGTTGTTGCATAGCAATTTTACTTGTTACTTTAGCAGTATGCCTAAATTTTGTTTCAGCAACTACTTTAACGCTTACGGAATACAAAAATATTTGTTCAATAAATCTTAACAGTGCAACAATCCCATTTATATATCAAGATAGTGATAGTAGTAACCATGAAAATCGTGTTGCGATTATTTAATTACACTATCGAAATTAACACTCAGGAAGGTCAATTGTAATGACTACCTCTGGAACTGCTACTATAACAGCAGGTAACGATTCAGTAATTGTTGAACATACCTATGGTGACGACGATTTCGTAGTAGTTTGGAACACTTCACGCGACGTGGGTACAGTTACCATTACCGACAAGTCATCCACGCAATTCACAATCACGATAAGCAATATCGAGTTTGAAGAAGACACAAGTATAGCGTGGGCTATAACAACAGGAATAAGAGAGGCTGATACATTACCATCGGCAAATCAATACTGTACCATTTCTAATGTTTTGGCGATGCCTGATGTGCCAGGTTATCAGGAACTCAATTTTGATAGTCAAGCAAACTATGAAACGTATGTTAGCCGACTCGTAGATAGAGCTTCTCGCCATATCGATCGTTACTGTAAACGTCCCAATTCATTTTTCAACGGTGGAGCATCAATCACCGAGTACCAAAACGGCGAACCATACCAAAGCGGCGTATACAGCGACACGGTTCGCGCAGCCAAAAACGAAGTCAGGCGCAAACTCTACCATCTCGGTCAATCACCGATAATCAGCATTTCAAGCGTAGCCCACAACAACAACAGCATGGGTGCGTCGCCAGTGTGGGATACCACAACCGATTACCAACTTGACACCGAAACAGGTGAAATCTCATTCGCGTCAAGCGTCACGATAAACGACGGCATCAAGAACCTGCGCTTCGTATATGTGGCTGGCTACGCAAGCGTGCCCGATGAAGTCGA
The DNA here is from genome assembly GCA_041652535.1 of Candidatus Babeliales bacterium. Taxonomy (GTDB): domain Bacteria; phylum Babelota; class Babeliae; order Babelales; family RVW-14; genus UASB124. Next base: position 846 of record JBAZHB010000024.1, on the reverse strand, counting down.
GCAAGCCTGCGAGGAACTCGTGGCTAACGCCATCAAGAAAGCCACAATGGACAATCTCAACGCCCGCGTGCGCTTCGGGAAACCGTCGGCAATCAGCATGACCAACAAGGAAGTCTTCACGGATGAAATAAAGGAAATGCTTGAACCCTACAAGCAAGTGAGGATTTAAAATGGTTCAGTGGCGTAAGTGTCGCAAGAAACCTATCATGGTTGAATTTCGTGAACCAATTCCTAACACATCCTATGGTAGTGTTGAAATTATTGACACTTTGGAAGGAAAAGAACGCGCTCAACTTGGACTTGATTATGTAATCAAAGGTGTAACAGGGGAACTTTATCCAATCAAGAAAGAAATCTTCAATGAAACTTACGAGGTATTAGAATAATGAACGACCCCGCCGTTGCACTCTGCGACTACATCGAAACCAATTATTCGCTTGCCACCGCAGGCGTCACAAAAAGTGACGTGGAGTTCACCACCGTCGATTACAACACGGAATTGTCCCCGCAGAAACCACACATCATCGTCATAACAAGCGGTTTCCGCAGGTTACAGGAAGCCGAACCCAACCTTTACGAATTCACTTTCCTCGTGCAAATCGCGCTGTACCCCGAATTCCGCAAGGCACAAACGGACATAGAAGCAATACAAAAACTTTACTGGGAAATCGTGAACCACGTTAAACTCATGATTGACGGCTTCACAAAAACCAGTATCACTGGTTGGCAGTGGGCAATCGTGGATTCAGGCGCTAACGCAGGCATCCTCTTGGACACCGTTCCGAACACCTACATCTTCAATCTTTCAGTCAAGGCACTGATTGCGTGGAGCGCTTAATTATGTCA
>JBAZHB010000023.1:0-16198 GCA_041652535.1 Candidatus Babeliales bacterium | reverse complement strand
AAAAGGTATCACTCAACATCCCGCCGACATCACCATGTTCATTAAAAAGCTTGCAACTCATCATGCTGATTACAATTTTGCGCTCCTCAGTCTTACTAAGCAAAAACATAGACAAGATCGAGCCACTAACGAACCGGTACTTTATACCTTTGCTATTCAGGGGCTCATGCAAAAGACCTAAGTAACGGCTACGCAACGTCTGTTTCGAGCAAATCTTGATGAATCATTGAAAAAATTTTGAAGTATTACTCAAGATAGTAAGAGTTATTACCGGTCAATTTAAAAGGATGAAGGAGTCATAATGTACCTCAAACGCCATTTTATCTTCTACGCATTCACCTTATTGCTCAGCACGCCCTGGAGCTTTACGTTGGTATCTGCGATGCAAAGTGTAAAGCCGCTTGATGAAGCTGGCACTATACAAATGGCTCAAAGGATAGTTGCACAGCAGTTATGGGATGCCCCGGCCGAACAAGCTTCAGCATCTCTTATACAAGATGAGCTGACAAAACTCAGCACCAATCCAACTATCGAGGAACTTAAAAGGCGATTAGACGATTTAAAAATTATGAGCGGAGCCTCATTCCCATCTGCTACTGCAAATACTCTCATTGCAATTTTTTTAAACAAAAACGAATATACGCTTCTACCACTACAAGATGTAAGCCTACTACAAAGAGCTCTCAGCTCGGTACAAAATGCTCTGCAAAAAAGGAACGTCGATGCCCTTGAAAAAGAATGCAAGCTTCAGGCAAATCTTTTCATACTTAAATGGCGGCAAAATCCTGGGTATCGTGAGAAAGTTACTGAGCAGCGTGATATCTTTACAATAACAACACTCATACAAAAATTAGCAGAACAAGGGTTTTTCATACCAACATTGATGGGAAAGCCGTTAGAAGAAGAACCATATCCATCGCCATCTGTCACCCCAACTTCAGCGCCAAAAGCTCAACATGAAACAGAAGCAAAACAAGCTGAAACAGAAACAAAAGTGGCTGAAGAAGAAATGTTCAACCCTGATGAAGAAAGCGCTGTATTCTGGTCCCACCCATTAACCCTTATTAATAGTGAGATATCGAATCTCGAACAAGATCTTACAGGCAAAAAAAGCTTACTATCCATAGCTGGAACAATCGCGGGAATACTCCTGACTAAACAAGAACATTATTTGCTCGGCAGAGATAAACCGCAGAGCATTCTAAACCAAGCTGAAACTGAAGCTACAGGCACATTTGAACAGACAGCGCTCAAGAAACTCAAAAACAAACTCGTTAGATTATTCACCGAATTCGAAAGCAAATGGGCGACCGATACAACAGTCATTGAAAGCCTTCGTCAAACAGTAGAAAATGTTATACAGAAAGCAAAACCCAAAATTGAAGTTCTAAAAGCAGGCGCCACGACTCCTCCAGCGCTCCCACCTTCCAGACCCCCTTCACCATTTTCACAACGTCCATCACATCCAGCAACGCCGCCTCTTACACCCCCAATTAGGACGACAACACCACCAATATTCACCAGCCTACCGTCACCAGCATCATCGCAAATTTTATCACCAACAACTCAAATTGTAACAGAAGCAACACAAGGTGAAGAGAAAGAAACGATCCGTTCCGCGGAGAAAAATAAAAGCCAAAAAGTTTTGGAAGAAATTCTTGGAATAATCAGGTCATATGAACGCACCTACGATACTGAAGAATGGACTAAAAAACGATTGCTTATGCTAGAGCTGTTAAAATCTATCTCAGATCCCGCCACGTTCGCTACCGCTCAAAAAGAAGTAGGAGAGCAACTCTTGAAAGAAATTCGTGAAATAATCATGTCATACGGCCGCACCTACAACGCTGAAGAATGGACTAAAAAACGGTTGCTTATGCTAGAGCTGTTAAAATCTATCTCAGATCCCGCCACGCTCGCTACCGCTCAAAAAGAGGTTGGCCAGCAGCTTTTGATTGAAATTCGTGGAATAATCATGTCATACGGCCGCACCTACAACGCTGAAGAATGGACTAAAAAACGGTTGCTTATGCTAGAGCTGTTAAAATCTATCTCAGATCCCGCCACGCTCGCTACCGCTCAAAAAGAGGTTGGCCAGCAGCTTTTGATTGAAATTCGTGGAATAATCATGTCATACGGCCGCACCTACAACGCTGATGAATGGACTGAAAAACGATCGCTTATGCTAAGTCTGTTAAATTCCATCTCCGACCCCACAATACTCGCTGCTGCTCGAGAAGAAGTAGGCAAACAACTTTTTGATGAAATTAGTACATACTTCAGGTTAAATGCACGCGCCATTTACAACGATAAAGAATGGGATAAAAAACGATCACTTATTTTACAACTTTTGGAATCTATGCCAGATACTCCGATACGCGGCGCTGCTCAAAAAGAGGTTGGTAGGCAGCTCTTGGATGAGATTAGTAGAAAACTTCCGAAAAAAGATGAGGAGTGGTCGGCAGAAAATCGAAAATTCGTTTCAGACTTATTGGAATCTATAACTGATAAAGTTCTACGTAGTCAGATTCAAGAAAAATTACCTCCCGCTATCCAGAAAGAATTCCCACTGCCTTCGGTTTAAAAAATCTACAGCTTTCTATTCAATCTCGCTCAACCATACCAAGGGGTGCTTCGGCACCCCTCTTTCATTGCAGCTCCCCACACCAATCATCCCAAACGCATTCTTTCAAAACCATTGCGCACAACGCAGCTCAGCGCTTAGGCTCAAGAAATACGGTTATCGTTACAAAGAAGGTGACATATGGAAAATACTACGCTTGCAATTGCTCTCATTGCCGCTCTAATGTGCATCAACGTTACAACAAAAAATGTGGCCGCCGCAACAAAACCACCAATTGCAGATCTTCACCAGATTATTTACGACGGTATGAATACTCCAAACATCAAAGCCACCTTACAAAAAATACAACAACTTGCAGTGCAAGAAGCCTGGAAAACGCCAGAAAAAGATACGCTTGCAATAAGTGATACTGCCTTGGGTACGCTCACAAAAGAAGGAATTACGCTTCAACTCACATTCAAGCTTCAACTTCTTTCGTATGAAATGGATACAGCTAAAAAAGCCATAACACCACAGAATTTGACTTCACCACAAGCTCGAGAACTTATGATGGATATTCGCAATCGCCTTGATGTCTTTCCCAAATTAGCTAGCAAGGAAAATGAGTTACGAGAGCATGATGAAGACATGTGGCTAAAATCATTACAACCATCGGAAGTAAAATTGGCGTTGAATAATGTAAGGAGTCGCAATGAAGATACCGATCTCTATCTTACCTCGCACCACGATCACCATCACGTTACTTGTAGCAACTTTGTCTACCACCAATGTCATGACAATGAAGAAGGAAGAAGTATCACGAAGACGTAGTAGTTCATCAGCACCACAACAACCGCGGCAATTATCAGAGCTCGAAGTGTTTGTACAGAAACAAGTTCAGACTTTGCAGTGCAGGATAGCACGCGGTGTGTGGAATGGGACAATTCAAGCAGACAAGCTTCCAGATGTTGCGCAGGCTGAGGAGATTAAAACAGCGCAGGAAAAAATTGAAGAACAGCAAGGGGTGATGTCGACAATTATTTCCTATCATTCTTTTTATGCAAATTCAACGGAAAAACAGATTTCAAGCCTCGATCAAATCGATAAACTTATAAATACATACACAGTAAATGTGGCTGATCCAAATAAGAACACTCCTTTGATCTTAGTATTAAGTTATTTTGATCGAAATATTAAAGAAACCAAAACCCAAATCATTGAGATTGTAAAAAAGCTTCTTCTTGCAGGAGCAGATTCAACTGCACAAAATCATCGCGGGGAAACTGCGCTTCATTTTGCAGCTTACACTAATGCATATCAAGTAATACCGCTGCTCATCGCACACGGTGCAAATCTCGACCAACAAACAAATGAAGATGAGGATACGCCTCTTATGCTCGCTGCAAAACAAGATAATTTGCGGGCGACAAGAGCACTTCTTAATCCAATCAAACAAGAAACTTTAGCTACTGAATGGAAAGATCTCCCACTAGAATTAATACCAAACATAACTAAAGAATATCTCGGCGCAGATGCGATGATCAAAAACAAAGAAGATCAAACTGCTGCTGATTTGGCGGGAACTGACGATATACGAAAAATAATTATTGAAAAAATGATCACACAACTTACAAAAGAGGATACCAACAATGGCGAAATTCTGCGACCAATAATTCGCGGAATCTATAAATGCTCTGAGCAAACACAAAAAGATTTGCTCTACATCTACAAGCAGACTATGCAGCGTTTTGGTAAAAAAGAGCCTGAGATTTCAAATACTATAGATACTCTCAAAGCAACTCAACTACAACTCGAAAAGCAACCTCAATAAATACTCTCGATTTCAGCTGGGGGTGGCGTTTGCTGCCCCCCTTTTTTTCTGTTAAAATGCTAGGGTTGTTTTTATAAGTTTAACCTTCTTACAGCCCGCCTTCGCACATGCTACGGCGCGGTGAACCCCCAAAGGACATCATTACATGCTCAAAAAACATGATCCAATTTTTGACGAGGAACTCCAGTTAACTGAAGAAGAGCGTGCCGAGCTCACCAAGCTCTATGACGGTTATGCCGCTAAGTTCCAAACCGGCAAAATCATCAAAGGCCGCGTTCTTGCCAAAGAAAACAATGGCATCCTTGTCAGCATCGATTACAAATCGGACAGCCTTATTCCGGCATTCGAATTCTCTGATTTTGAACTCAAAAAGATTGAACCAAACCAAGAAATCGACGTCATTCTTGACCGTCTTGAAGACGAAAACGGCGTTGTCGTTCTTTCGTACCAAAAGGCCAAAGCCCTCAAGGCTTGGGAAAAGATTGCCGAACTTGCTACAGCTGACGAACCAGTTCGCGGTATTGTTACCCACAAAGTTAAGGGCGGCTTGAGCGTTGATGTTGGAATTCCTGCATTCTTGCCAGGCTCACAAGTTGACACCCAACGCGTTATGAACTTTGACCAATTCGTTGGCCAAGAAGTCATTTGTAAGATTCTCAAGGTCAATCGCAAACGTGGTAATGTCATCATTTCACGTCGCAAATACCTTGAAGAACAACGCGCTGAAGATAAGAAAAAAGCCCTTGAGACTATTCAAGAGGGTCAAGTCATTCAGGGTATTGTTAAAAATATCACCAGCTACGGCGTCTTTGTTGACGTTGGCGGCATTGATGGCCTCCTTCATATCACCGATATGTCATGGGGTCGCATTGCACATCCGAGCGAATTGGTCAAAATTGGTGAAACCATCACCGTTAAGATCATTTCATTCGATAAGAAGAATGAGAAAATTTCGTTGGGCATGAAGCAATTAACGCCAAACCCATGGGAAAATGTCGATCAGAAATACCCTGTTGGCTCCCATGTCAAAGGTCGCATCTCAAGCATTACGGACTACGGTCTGTTTGTTGAGGTCGAAAAAGGCGTTGAAGGCCTTGTTCACATTTCTGAAGTTTCATGGACTGAACGTATTAGCAACTTGTCCAAATACTTCACCGTTGGCTCAACCGTTGAAGCATATGTCGTTGCGCTTGATAAAGACAACCGCCGTATGTCACTCAGCGTCAAACAGCTTTCTGAAGATCCTTGGAAGACCGTTGCTGAGAAGTTCAAGATTGGCGACAAGATTCAAGGTAAAATTACCAACATCACCGACTTCGGTCTGTTTGTACAGCTCATTGAAGGCGTTGACGGATTGGTACATATCTCCGATATTTCTTGGACCGATCATGTTGGACATCCAGGCGATCGCTATAAAAAAGGCGACACCGTTGAGGCTGTCATCCTTTCACTCGATCCTGAAAACCGCAAGATATCCCTTGGTATCAAACAACTTGAAAAGGATCCATGGACAACCGTGGCTACCGAATACAAAATCGGTGACATCGTTGAAGGATCTATTTCCAAGATCACGAACTTTGGTGCCTTTGTTAAACTTGCATCCGGCATTGAAGGCCTCGTGCACATCTCCGAGCTTTCGGATGCTGAAGTAGCCAAAGTTGACGACATCTTGAAAGTTGGACAAGTATCCAAATTCAGAGTTATCAAGGTCAGCCCAGAAGAACGTAAACTTGGACTCAGCCTGCGTGCACTTAAAGAAAAGCCTGCATCAGACTTCGCCAAGGCTTCGACGGACAAGGAAGAGCAATCAGCTGAAAAACCAGCTCGATCCGAAAAAGCCAGAGCTTCTGAAAAGGCTGCTGCTGAGCAACCAAAACCAAAACAACGTGAAATTAAGAGTGCCTTGCAACAAGCTCTTGAAGAGCATGCTGCACGTCTCAAAAACTCCAAACAGGACTAAGCACCATGGAACGCACGTTAGCAATTATTAAACCAGACGCAGTACGCGCAAAAAACGCGGGCAAGATCATTGATCGCATCGAAGCTGAAGGGTTTAACATTGTTGGCATGAAAAAGCTCAATCTGTCCACAAAACAGGCTGAAGACTTTTATGCTGTACACAAAGGCAAACCTTTTTATGCTGAGCTCGTTGAATTCATGACATCAGGCCCTGTTGTGGTTATGGCTTTGGAAAAAAACAACGCCATCCAAACATGGAGAGATCTCATGGGATCAACCGATCCTGTTAAAAGTGCGGCTAACACATTACGTAAACTTTACGGAACCAATGTTGGGGTTAACGCAACTCATGGTTCTGATGCTGTGCAAACAGCAGCGGTTGAAATAAAGTTCTTTTTCCCAGAACTTGCGTAAATCGTTTATTTAGTTTATCAATCGGGGAGTGATGAAAAACGTCACTCCCCGATTTCTTTTTAGAGGAGAAAACTATGAAGTGTGTCCATACGACCTACCTCTTATTACTCAGCCTTATAGCACTTGGATGTGTCACCTATTATCGCTATCGCAAAGGAACCTGTATGCTTCTTTCGTCATCAACAATTCGTCCCACAAAATTTAATTTCTTTCGTTTTACCTATCCCTTTTCACTCCCCCCACTTCCCTTTGCGCCCAACGCTTGCGAACCCTATCTTGATACAGAAACAATGAGTATTCACCATGACAAACATCATCAGGCATATGTAGATAATCTTAATAAGGCGCTGGAAAAACATCCTGAGCTTCAGAAATATACTATCGAAGAACTTCTTACCAATCTTGCTGCCATTCCAACAGACATTCGTGACGCCGTCCGTAATCACGGCGGAGGCCATTTTAACCATACACTCTACTGGAATCTGATAACGCCAGGCGGAGCAAAAGCACCAACAACTGACGTAGCCGCTGCCATCGCTGCTTCATTTGGCTCGTTCAGTACATTTCAGGAAGCATTTGAAAAAAGCGCGCTTGGTCACATGGGAAGTGGTTGGACATGGTTGTGTTTAAACAAGGATAAAAAACTCATAATTTTGAGCACGCTCAATCACGATAATCCTATCTCCCAAGGCATTTTTCCTATCTTAGTTGTCGATATTTGGGAGCATGCTTATTATTTAAAATATCGTAATAAGCGCGGAGATTTCGTAAAAAACTGGTGGAATGTAGTCAATTGGGATTACGTAGAAAAGCTCTATAAAATGGGCATTTTAGCGCTTCAATAGCAGCAAATTACTTCATCAATGCTGCTTTGTGGCGATTTTGACGCCTTTTTTCAATTTTTTCAATTTCTTCAATCTCTTGATTTTGTCGGTTTCTCCTTGCTAAATTAAACTTAGCATAAAAGGCTGACTTGCAAGTAACGCCTCGTTATTCATAACTCATCGAAAAGGAGAAATATACATGAGTTTTAATTCCTCAAAACGTATTATAGGTTTTGTCATTATTTCCTTAATGGGTGGTAGTCCGCTTCTTGCACTTACTAAGACAAGTAAGAAAAAGCAAGCCGACACTGCTGCTATTGTTAAGGCGCCGCGTTTAAGCACCAAAAATCGTGCTCGTAACGCCGGCATGCATAAGCAAAGCAAACAGCATGCTCGCGCTTATAGCAAGAATGTGAAGCGTAAGAAATCGTCAAAGAATACATTTCTTACCCACAAAAAGGCTCACAAGAAAGTAGCTTCAACCAAGTCAAAGCAGCTCGCGAATAAGAAAAAGCTTTCGTCAAAGCGCATGCATCATAAAGCGCAGGTTCGCAAGGCTCACCCAACACGTAAAAATGCCCGCGTAGCGGCTAGAGCTCTACAAAAACAAACGCTCCCTGCATTCATTAGTGATGAACCTCAGGTAGCTCATTAAGCACCAATCAGGGCTGTCAGTTTGACAGCCCTTTTTTTTGTTCTACTGTTTCTCGAAAACACATCATCCCCCGTGAAAACGGGAAACCGGTTCCATCAACTTATTGATTCTGCCGATCTATACGTGATAAATTTAAAATAACGCAAACGTATTGTTCTATTTCTTTTTGGGGGAGGAAGATGAAGATAGATGCGCAGAAAATTCGCAAACGCATTATCGGTTTTACCGTCGGCATTTTGATGAACGGTACCGGCATTTTTGCAACAGATCCAACCACCATAGACCCAAAATTAGATTCAGTTGCACCAGACACCACTCAGCCAGATAAAGTTCTTTTGGCCGGAAGAGGTGGTGGCGGTGGACGCGGCGGCGGTGGTTCTCATGGCGGTGGATTTCACAGCGGGGGACCTCGCGGAGGTAGCTATCATGGTGGTGGATCAAGAGGATACAGTGGCGCTCGCAGTAGCTCGCGCATGAGCTCAGGGCGATCAAGTGGTTCTAGAAGTTATACTCGATCCAAAGGCTCCACTTCTCGAACAAGCAGCAGGAGAAGGTCAGACAGCACAACAAGGACAAGAAAAACATTTTCAACCACCGGGAAAAGAAGTGCTACTAGCTCACAAGTAGCTTCTACAAGAGGCACTGGCAGTAGAAGCTTTGCCACGCGTACTGGCGGTAGAGGTGGAGGCGGTGGTGGACGTCATCACGGCGGACGCAGCCGTCATCATGGCGGCGGGCATGGCCATCATGGACACCATAATTACAACGGCTACTGGGGCTATGGTCACTGGTACGGCGGTTGGGGTGGTTGGTACTACCCTTGGTGGGGTTGGTGCTTTGGGTTTGGCTTAGGGCTTGGCTATGGTTGGTACGGCCCATGGTGGGGCTTCTGGGATTTCCCTGGATACTGGGCATGGTATTGGCCAGGCTTTGCACTCTCGGTTTTCTATGCGGGGCTTTATGCAACAGACAGAACCCCTTATGTAGTAGTGCTTGGGGAAGACAGCGTCAACTATTACGCAGTCTATAATCGTGCAAAAGATAGCGAAGGCAACGTTGTTTACGTTAAGACAGATAGATATGGCATTGTGAATCCAAAGGAAAAAACCGAAATTGAGATTACCGATCGCAGCAATAACCTCGTTATTATTGCTCGAGATAAGGAAAAACTCGGCGATACACTTCGATCTGATGCCGTAAGCTCCAAAGACAACTACTCGGTTGTCGATCCAACAGAAGCTCCCGATAAGCTTGAAGAAGGCGAAAAGCCTGAAGTCACTGATAAGCACATACAAGAGTTTCAGAAGCAGGTAAAAGACAATAAGAATGCTGAGCTTCTCAAAGAGAAAGCCGCAACAGCCGACACAGCTGATACCAGTGAGGCAGAAAAAGAAGCGGATACGTGGGAAAAAGAATCTACAGAACGGGAGCAAGTATAAGCAACTGAAATTGCTGATTAATTTTTAATTTCAGAATCTGCAGGGCCTCGAGTTTGAATGCTCGGGGTCTTGTTCTGTATATACACTGGCTCGACATCTCGATCAAAATTTACGATGCCATCATCATAAACAAAATTTTCAAAATTACCGCGTCGCGCTAACGCACATTCTTCAGGAATCGATAAAAGCCAACGACCGATATCTGAATTATGAAGCTTAAAATGACCTGGTTGCTGACGCCCCTGCGTTGTTGTTCCCATGGTAACTTCAAGATTGGCAAGCCGCTCATGTTTAGGAAATTTCCGTCCATACATACCAAGCACTTGCTGTACATAATCACCACATGAATAAAGATTCAGAACCGAGCCAACAATTTCCATATGCGGATAGCAGTTTTTAACCCCTACGGGCGTTCCCAGTAAATAAATTTTATCGACCAGCCACTTACGCCCCAGAGCCAATGCCTTATCTTTTTCAGAAACGGCTGTCGTTTTTAACGTTGTAACCAGATCCATCAACATATGCGGCTGTAAATCATGTAGTTCATGCAAACGTTTTTCGAGCTCTTGATAGGCCACTTGTGTTGCATAATTAACCACATTGCCACCATGACTATGGCCAACAATGATGATATGTTCTTGCGCTGGATAACTGAGCACAAGCCAGGCAAGTAATTGGCCTGCAAGCGTTATCTCTTTTTCAGTAGGATTTCCCGACCAGCCAAAAGGAACAACCTCATGACCTTTGGGCACAGCGCTCAGCATCAATTGATCAAAAAAATCGCCTCCAGGTCGCCACCATGTTTTGCTTTGAGCAAATGATCCATGCACCACGATGACAACTGGTTCGAGGGATTGGAAGGTGCAAACAAGACTAACTAAAAATATAAATGTAAATCCCGTTCGCCCTGAGTGATGCCGCAAGGCATTGTATCGAAGGGTGAACCAAAAATAATTTTTTACTGAGTTCATACTTCGATACATTTTATTCGCAAAGCTCATAAAACACTCAGTACGAACGGATCTAAAAAACTCTACTAAACAACTCAACAAACTATTCATGATTTTTTACTGAATTGCAGGAAGCACCCTACGTTTGGTCCATGCATCCAATTCCATTAAGTATGTAAGTACTGATTCAAGACGATTAAAATCAACACTTACCGGCCCACAGCAACGGGCTTTTGACGGTTCATGATGCACCATCAAAAAGAGCCCCGCTATACCCTGCACAATAGCAGAAGCAGCAAGGTTCATGATAAATGCGCTGTCGCCGCCAGACGCACATCCTAGGCCGCCAGGACGTTGTACTGAATGCGTAACATCAAATACAACCGGCTTGTTGAGTGATTTCATGATAGAAAAGTTACGATAATCAACAACAAGATTATTGTAACCAAATGAATAGCCACGTTCACAAAGCCAAATGTTACGATTTCCTGTCGATTCAATCTTGCCCGTAACATGCTGCATGCTTTCAGGGGTTTCAAACTGTCCCTTTTTTACATGTACAGGTTTACCTGTTTTACCTGCCGCAATCAGCAGGTCGGTCTGCCGACACAAAAATGCCGGAATCTGCAGGACATCAACAACATCAGCAACCTCATTAACATGAACGGTTTCATGTATGTCGGTAATAACAGGAACCTCAAAAGTTTTTTTCACCCGTTCAAGAATCGCAAGTCCTTGACCTATGCCCGTTCCACGAAATCCTTGCAACGCAGTTCGATTAGCTTTATCAAATGAACCTTTGAAGATGAGTTTAAAATTAAGTTTTTCAGAAAGTTTTTTGAGAAATTCGGCCGCACGCATTGTATCGGCTTCATTTTCCATCACACAAGGACCAAGGATAAAAAAAAGCGGTTCTTGATTACCGCTTATATCATTCACCCAACCCTGAGACACATTATTTTTCATGTTTACCTTCATGTGGCGATGAAGAATCTACTTCAGTTTTGTCTTCAAAAAGATTCTTGGCTATTTCATCAAGAATCCCATTTACAAAACGATATGCATCTTTTTCTGCATAGGTTTTGGCCAGTTCAACCGCCTCATTGATGATAATCGATGGAATAGCACCAGGCTGCGTTAATTCCCATAACGCTAAGCGCAAAATAAGATGGGTGCAACAACCCAAACGCTCAAGCCGCCAGTTTTTGAGATAGGGCTTGAGTTGTTCATCAAGTTGCTCAGTCTGCTCAGTTACGCCACAAATAAGCGCGTACGTAAATGATTTTTTTGGAATTTTCAGATCAAAGCTTTTTTCAAAATTATGCACCACATCTTCTGCCGGCACCGAAGATTCAAATCGGTCAAAGGCATAAAGAATACTTAATGCTAACTGCCGTTCATCACGACGCGAATTGAGTGAGAAGTCAGGACTCCACGGACCCAAATCTTCGTCCGTGGTTACTTCTTGTTCATCAAGCTCTGCATCAATAGGAGTTAGATTTGGCGTATCATGCTCAGATTTAGTCAACTTTTTCAATGTATTTATCCTCACGTGTATCGATCTTAACCTTATGGCCTTCATTGATAAACAGAGGAACCTGGACCACCAGCCCCGTTTCAAGTGTTGCAGGCTTGCTGCCACCTTGTGCAGTATCACCACGTACACCAGGTACGGTTTTTTGTACTTCTAGGATCATAAATGTTGGTGGTTCGACGGCGATTGGTCGACCGGCAAAATGCAAAATATTATAGATGATGCCGTCTTTGAGATATTTTTTTGCCGTTTCAATTTGATCTTCATTAAAAGATACTTGTTCGTAGCTTTCTTGATCCATAAAGTGAAAATGGTCATCGGCATACAAATATTGCATTTGTCTGTATTCCAAATCAGGCTCTTCAAACTTTTCAGCAGATCGGAATGTTTCTTCAAGAATGCGACCGGTCAAAAGATTTTTCATTTTGGTACGCAGATAGGTACCACCCTTACCAGGCTTGACTAACTGGTAATCAAGCACTACCCATGGCTCATTGTTCCACAGAATTTTGGTGGACCCTTTTCTGAAATCAGAGGTTGTAATCACCGGAAACTCCTCATCGTTTTCATGCCTTTACCTTCATTTGCGCGAGTTTTTAACTATACCATAAAGTGGAAAACTTGAGAAAAAGAGCGTAAAAGAGGTTTTTTAGCACAACTCTTGGAGCTTTTCAACGGTCAGATCGGGGATAGACGAACTTTTTGATGTCAATTGTGTACGGCTTCGCCCTCAATCGTTTTCAGACATTCATCAAGGCTTTGCTCTACCGCCTCAAAAATAACCCTATAATAATCTTCACTTTGCTCGGTAGCTAAGGCCTTTTCAATGGCATTGATATAGTCCATTCTTTTTGTCTGATCAACAAATGTTAATGGATACCCTTCTTGCAACAAAACCAAGTTCAAGAGCAATCGTGCCGTTCTCCCATTGCCATCAACAAAGGGATGAATAAACACAAATTTGAGGTGGGCTTCAGCCGCAATTTTTGCAACATGGCCAGAACTTGATATAAGCCATGCCATAAACTCTTCCATCAAAACGGGAACTTTCAAATAGTTTGGTCGAGGAACTCGTGACCCCATAACGCGAACCGCACATTGCCGAAAAGCACCCGCATTATGGTCGTCAATGTTACGCAAGATACAGCGGTGAATGTCCAAAATATCATTAAGGACAAGGTCGCTTCTTTGCGTATTTTTTGCCTTCTGAGCAACAAGCTCAATAGCCTTGCTATGATTAATGGCTTCCAAATGTTCTGTCAGCGATTTACCCGCAACCGTAATATTTTTCTCAAGGATCTGAGCAGTCTCTTGAAAAGACAAGGTGTTACCTTCGATTGCATTTGACGTATACGTCAAAGCAATTCGCATCCAGTTGTATAAATTTTTTTCAAGATCTTTATGTAACGGCTTGTACGAATCATATCTCTGTTTTTTTTCAGAGATTCGTTTAAGTATCGCTTCCATACGGTCTCCCAAAGGTTCACAGCCACATTATGCAAACTACTGCATAGTATCGCATAAGCCTTCAAATGTAATGGACAAAAAATAGATGTTTCAAATTTTAAGCAGAGCCAACGATTGTTCAATCAGTTCTGGGACACGCGGAGCTTCATCCGGTGGGAAATTGGACAAAACGTAGGAAGGAACATCATTCTTGTCTGCAGGACGGCCAATGCCAAAGGCAAGATGCCAGAAATCGGCACCGATCATACTCATAATTGATTTAAGCCCATTGTGCCCTTTATGACTTCCCCCAAATTTAATAACGATTTTACCAAATGGTTTTTCAAGCTCATCATGTACAACTAAAACTTGCTCAGGCTTAATGCCCTTCTTTTGCACAAAAGGGAGCACGCGCCCGGAATTGTTCATAAATGTTTGCGGTTTGATAAGTAGAATTGAATGAGGAGCTCCAGTAGTATCATGCACGGCAATTGTTGTATGTTCCATTAGCTCGCTCGATTGCCATGAAACATTATATTTTTCGGCAAGCGCATTAAGCACGCTAAAGCCAATTGAGTGGCGATTGCGCGCATACGCAGCTCCGGGATTTCCTAAACCGATAATCGCCTTGGTTGCATAAATATCAAAAACCGGATTCATAATCCCCTCACCCATGAGTCCAAAACTTTGACCAGATAATCGGTAAGTGTAACGGCATGTATCTTTTTATACCCATCAAATTCCAAGCCAAGCACTGAATCACTTACCAAAATTTTTTCAAAATTACTCTCATCAAGACGTTCGCGCGCACCTTGAGAGAAAATAGCATGGGTAAAACAACCATAAACTGCGCGAGCTCCTTGAGCACGCAAAAGATCACAAGCCCCCATGGCAGTATGGGCCGTATCAATAATATCATCTAAAATAATAACGCGTTTCCCACGCACATCGCCAATCAGTTCATAACTCACGGCAACATCATGATCAACACGTTTCTTGTGTACAACAACCAATGGAACATTAAGCAATGCAGCTAGGGCATGTGCACGATCTTTACCACCTTCATCCGGAGACGCTATGCAAAGTTGATCTCCTGGCTGCCCCTGCAAAATATGCTCACGCACAACGCGATACCAAAAATCAGTCAATTGAATATGATGCAAAGCTACAGGAAATGATCGTTGAATAATTGGCGCATGCAGATCGCAGGCAACAAGCTTTTTCACGCCCAAAGCTTGATAACAACGACCAAGCATAAAGACAGCCCCTTGAAATGCATCGTCTACAGCAACCTCTTGTCGCGCATAAGGAAAATAGGGAAGTACAACAGTTAATGTTGATGGCTTAGCCTGACCAAGAATATCAATTGTTTGGAGTACTCCTACCAGCTGATCATTAATGCCATTATCAGCAGAAATGCGTTGATGCCCATCAAAATGTACAAATTGATATATCAAAACAACATGCTTTCCCGAGCAATGGGTAACATCTTTGAGCGAAACGAATGTTTCAGTATCTGCAAAAGACGCGATGGTAAGTGGAACAAGATCAGCTGATAAATTTTGCGCCAATGTATTGGCAAGTGACGACCACGATTGCCCAACAACAATCAATGATGATGACATAAAGAAGCCCTCAACCTTCGTTCACCAGGCCACAAAGCAAAAGCCGGCAAACAACAAGTTCGACCGGGCCTTTAGCTCCACAACCTTTTTATCCATGATCGTGTAGCTCCGACAAATGTCGTATGACGACGACCATCAAATTTTTTCAAAATATCGGGAACTTTGTTTAAGGATACCACAAGTCGTTTCCATTGGCTGAATGGCATAGCAGGAATACCCGCAACAGTTTGTCCATCAAGCACATGACTAATCACAGCGCTTTTAGAAACTATTTTGGCGCCGTTACCAATACGTAAATGATCTCTAATGGCAACTTGACCGCCAATTTGACACCCCTGTCCAATCTCAACGCTTCCGGCAATACCGGTTTGTGCAAGAATAATCGTATGCGCACCTACTTTGACATTGTGTGCAATTTGCGCACCATTATCAATTTTGACATAATCACCAATAACTGTTTCATCAAATGCAGCACGGTCAATAGTACAATTCGCACCGATCTCAACACCCACCCCAATACGAACAATCCCAACCTGAGGAATTTTGCGCAACCCTGATTTACTAACTTGATAACCAAAACCATCAGCACCAATAACAGCGCCCGGATCAATGGTGCAAGCATCACCAATGATACAATCATCAAGAATTTTTACACCAGGAAGCAACACCACATTGTTGCCAATGCGACAGTTATGCCCAATAAAAACATGCGGACCAACCTGTGTATGTTCACCAATAATCGTTCCAGCTAATATCACCGCTGAACTATGCACACATGCTGTTGCAGCAATCTGCGCAACGCCTAAAGACTCAATATGACGTTTACCTGCAGAGGCAACAATCTCATTAAATGCCGTAAGCGTATCGGAAACAACAATATGAATTCGGTCAGACGTTAAAGGACGAGCAACGATCAAAACACCGGCCTGACTTTTTTTGACCGCCTCATCTGAGACAG
>JBAZHB010000022.1:0-17134 GCA_041652535.1 Candidatus Babeliales bacterium | reverse complement strand
CCTTATCAACTCAATTGCCAAGGAACTAAACCGTTATTTTCTTGTCACTGATTACTCCGTTAGGGCGTCAACTCAGGCGCCCTAATTTTATTGCGGCTTCCACGCATTACTTCAGACTTTGCGATCTCTTGCAAAACCACCACCAACTCCGCTAGGATTCCTTTCAGATGTTTTTTATTTATAAGGAGGATGCGTCATGAAGATTGTAAAGATAATGGTATTGCTGTTAATCGGCATTTACGGAACCTCTTCAATGCTTTATACCAACACTGGCAGCAACCCGCCATCAACATTGAGCGCAAGTCAGATGATCTGTGAACAGGTCGGCGAAACCCTGAAGGCAACAACTTGGAATAGTTATCTTACCGTTACTTATTACGGAGAGACTTATGATACAATCAAAAGTCTTTTGTATCCCAACATCGTCGATAATAGATACCTCCAGAGTAATGAGCAACCCACTTTGTGGGAGAACTTATACCAATCATTTCAACATGGTGCCGCGCTAGCCTTTTTGAACTACCAATCCGTAAAGCGCGCAGATATAGAACTATTTCAACTCTGTCTCACGTCTGCACAAAGCAAGCATCCAGACGCAAGATACGACTCAATACAGTACACCCTATATTTAACCTATTTATACATCGCAACACTCGCTGACAATTTAACTGATTATTGGAGCGCTCTACGATATGGTATTCCTTCAGGAAGTTCTTCGGGAACAACAATTCTTGACCTTACTATTAATAATCCTGCAGGAAGGACCACGGTTGCTTCATTTCCCAATAGAGCATGGATACAAGGTGAACCACAGATCATCTTTGCGAACGCGCTCAGACACGGTATTGATCTTACGTTTAAACCCGAAAATTTTATAGATGCGAATGTTTTTCAAAAACCTGGCGATGTTGAAACCCTTACAGCGCTTTCAAAGTTTCAAAACCTCTTAACTATTGTAAAAAACATAGATCCATCATTGGCTGGTGACACTGAAATTCAAGAAAAGTTTTATACCGGCTATCTCTCGCTAGCATCAAATAGCAATATAACAAAATCTATCGATACTTTTTGGACAATGTTGAGTCAAAGCGTGCCCGCAGGAAAAAACATTTTTGATATTGTTCTTAGAAAAGAATACACGCCATATAATGAAACTACCCTAACGGCTGCAATTTATGCTGCACTCCAAAGGGGCATATCATTAGCTACGCTGAAACCTCCTGCAACAAATAACTTATCTAAATTTCAAAGTTACATCATCATAACAGCCGGTCGGTTTACTGATAACAAATACTCGGCACAAAACACGTACGTTCAGAACTTCATGTTTTCTGCAGGAATATCTTATATAAATACGGGTGTTTCAACGGTTGATGAATTTTGGAGCATCTTACAAAACTGTGCACCGCAAGGAAAAACAATTCTCGATATCGTACTTGATCCGTATTACGACTACATAACAATAGCAAATGTTGGCACAGACCTTAGTCAAATGTTCCAAAAAATCGCATCTTTCACCTTAAATCTAGATGATCTGAAACGTATTCAAGCCTATTTCACGCAAGCGCTAAAAAAATACGCAAGCGCATTCGCCGCGACAAAAATAGCAACGCAAGAAAAGCTTGCTCTTAAAAGTTTTTCTATTCTTTCTACTGACACTACAATTACTACCGCAACCTCTTTAATTTCATCATTAGGGAGTGATAGCTCAAATAAAAATTATCTTGATCTTGTTCTTGCTTCAGACTATGTCGTACAAAATCAGATAGCACTCAAATCTGCGCTCATTACTTTTTTCACAAGATATGCACAGATATTAACGGCGCAAGATGACATTGCACTACTTCAAAGCTATCTTACTAAAGCAAAAAGCAAGCTCGGTCTCGACACCGCAGCCATACAAAACACATTAGATTTAACACTTATCGTACGTCTCAACGCAATTAAATCGCAAACACCATTTGATTCTGGCATTAAACAACTTACGCAAGCATTAGCTTTGACGGCTCCTGTTGCGGCCAATATAACCAATCTTGTTAACGCTTTTGGCGAAGCATTTGATACCGCTACAAGTATGGCAACACTAGCACAATGCGACACACTCAATTCATTGCTTACCACCGTTCCTACATGGCTAAGTTCAAGCGTCACGCGCCTTAAAAAAACTATCAGTGATAGAAAAGCAGAATTGCAGGGATCAGATACCGAGGCTCAACTCATTACCAATCTTACTGCTGCAGCGTCTGCAACAAAATTAAGCGACATCACTGCTTACTTAACCAACGCCGCTGCTATCACAACGCCACGAGTAGAAAATGCATCCACACTGAGTACTGCGTTCTCTAATGCTTTCAAACATGCAGTAGATATAGCGGCAAATCTTACAGATCTTACTACACTCAAACCTATTCTTGATACAACACAAACGCGTACATATTTAAACAACGTTTGGACAACATTGAATACTGCATACACACAGAAGCAACAACAACTTAAAGCTGCTTCTGATGCCGCTGCTGCAACTACCGCCGCAGCTACCGCTGAACAACAACTCATTGCAAACCTTAAAGCGGCTACAACCTTTGCAGCGCTACTCCCACTTCTCACTACCGCACTTGCATCAACCTACACGCCAGTCAATGAAAAAGAGCTTGCCAGTAACGTTGTTAACGCGTTTACTGTTGCAATTAACGCTGCTGTTTCACTAGATAACAGCAACCAACTCAGCACGCTTCTCAAGACAGCTCCAGGCTACTTTACGAGCAACGTCGCAACGCTTGCCCAAACTCTTGCAACCAAACAGCAGCAACTTAAAGCTGCTTCTGATGCCGCTGCTGCTGCAGCCGCCGCAACTACTGCCGAGCAACAACTCATTGCAAATCTTAAAACCGCCACAACCTTTGCAGCGCTCCTCCCCCTTCTCACTACCGCTCTTGCCTCAACCTACATACCGGTCAACGCAACAGAACTCACCAGCACCGTTGCCGCTGCTTTTACCACAGCCATTAACGCTGCTGCTACACTTGATAACATCACCCAACTCAGTAATCTTCTTAAGGCGCCTCCAACCTACTTTACGAGCAACGTCACAACGCTCACTTCTGCTATCGCACAAAAGCAACAACAACTTAAAACTGCTTCTGATACCGCTGCTGCTGCAGCCGCCGCAACTACTGCCGAACAACAACTCATTGCAAATCTTAAAACCGCCACAACCTTTGCAGCGCTCCTCCCCCTTCTCACTACCGCACTTGCCTCAACCTACATACCGGTCAACGCAACAGAACTTGTCAGCACCGTTGCCGCTGCTTTTACCACAGCCATTAACGCTGCTTCTACACTTGATAACATCACCCAACTCAGTAATCTTCTTAAGGCCCCTCCAAGCTACTTTACGAGCAACGTCGCAACGCTCACTTCTGCTATCGCACAAAAGCAACAACAACTTAAAACTGCTTCTGATACCGCTGCTGCTGCAGCCGCCGCAGCTACCGCTGAACAACAACTCATTGCAAACCTTAAAGCAGCTACAACCTTTTCAGCGTTACTCCCCCTTCTCACTACCGCACTTGCCTCAACCTACATACCGGTCAACGCAACAGAACTTGCCAGCACCGTTGCCGCTGCCTTTACCACCGCCATTAACATAGCTACTTCAACTGAACTCACCCAACTCAGTAATCTTCTTAAGGCACCTCCAACCTACTTTACGAGCAACGTCGCAACGCTCACTTCTGCTATCACACAAAAGCAACAACAACTTAAAACTGCTTCTGATACCGCTGCTGCTGCTACTGCCGCAGCTACCGCTGAACAACAACTCATTGCAAACCTTAAAGCAGCTACAACCTTTGCAGCGCTACTCCCACTTCTCACTACCGCACTTGCTTCGACCTACACCCCAATCAACGCAACAAATTTTGTCAGTGCTGTTGCCTCCGCTTTTACCACCGCCATTAACACTGCTACGTCGCTTGATAACATCACCCAACTCAGCAATCTTCTTAAGGCACCCCCAACCTACTTTACGAGCAATGTCGCAACACTTACTGCAGCTCTTACGACCAAACAACAACAGCTTCAGGCCACCAATACGGCAGCCGCTGAAACAACTATTATTGCTACGCTCAAATCAACCAAAACTACTCTTGATACACTTTTTTCAACCTTTGATACGGTGCTTGCATCAACATATAAGCCAATCAGCCTCAGTACCTTAAAAGCAGCTATGTTAACAGGCCTTACACGAACTATCGCGCTTATCACTGCAGCTAATTACGCCACGGATCAATCCAAAATCACCAGCTATATCTCAAGAGCTACCCCTAAATACATTACAACTGCTCAGAAAACCAGTCTTTCAAAAATCCTTGCGACAAAGATCAAGAGCATCCGCACCTCCCTCATTTCTGCTTTCGTTTCTAAAATTAATTCTTTCAAAACTGCTGCTGCCGCCGCCATTACCACAAAGACAAAGCCCGCAACCGTCCTTACTCAACGCCAAACAAAATTTACCAGCGCTTTTCAAGCTGCCGCCGCAATCATTGATGCATATGTACAGCTTGCGCCATCAACCAGCGAACTTGCGCTCTCAAATCTCAAATCTGCCTTCACCAACTTTAATGCCTCCATCATCAAACTCATTCAGGATCAAGGATTTATTAAAAAATCTACGAGTGGTAAAACTACCACCTATAAGCTCGCGTACAATGCCACTGCAGCCGAACCAAAAGCATCGCTCAAAAAAGTTCTTACTTTTATGGGCACTACAAAATTTCCGCAACTCACCACAGCACAGAAAAATATCATTATTTCAATCAATGCTTCTATTCTGTAGGAAGGGCCTTCATGCGCATTATGTCTTTTGTCACTTTTTGTACATTAAGTTCATTATTAAGCATCACGCAACTTTGTGCTGTTGATACATGGGCATTAGCGGTATTACAACAACTAGACATAGAAAGTAAGCTTGCAAACAAGCCCTCAGAACGCCTTAAAGATCTTACACAGTGGAATAAATTTTTTGAAAAAACAAATTTTACCGCGGCTTATCCGCAGCTCTTTGAACAGGCAGATAAGGCAACAATCGAAAGTTTCAAAACTTCTGCCAAAAAAAATCTCTCGACGCTCACGCAACAAATTAACGCTCTTAAAAAATTCAAAAACTCTTTAGAAAGCGCCCGGCGTAAGAATCTTGAAGACCTTGCAGTTTTTTTTGATGCAACGTTGCAACCAAAAATCGAGTTTAAACGCACTGTCCAAGGGAAAGGCGCAACAACAACACGCGTTAGCACCATTGCCAAAAGCCCTTTTAACAACGTAGAGCTTGCAACACTATTCAACAATGAATATCCAGAAGCAGCAGGAAATCTTGCCTACACTATTAATTCATATGTTGCGATGCAACAACAGTATGAGATCAACCCACGCAATATGCTCATTGGTATGCTCGCAAAAGCTAAGAGCATTGTTCTTTTTGATAACAAAACGCGTGAAAATTTTGAGAAAGCTTACAAAGACGTTATTACTTATCAACAAACGCAAATAGCGGCGCAAAAAAAATAATCACAAGCCACACTTTTTTTCAATTTCTTTCAAAAACTTAGCCACCGTCTGTTCAAAAGTTAAGGAGCTATTATCAATGATAATGGCACCTTCTGGTATAACCAGCGGCGATTCAGTACGAGTCTTGTCACGTTCATCACGCTCAAGAAGCGACGCTTTAACTTTTTCGTAAACTTTTTCATGATTACCACGCGTTTGATCGGCCATAAGGCGGCGTACCCGTGTATCAACATCTGCCGTAAGAAAAAATTTAATATCGGCATCAGGAAATACCACTGATCCACAATCGCGACCGTCAGCAATAATATTGTGTTTTTGTGCAATTGCACGCTGCAACAAAAGCAATGCACGACGAGCGTGAGGATTGGTAGAAATAACTGATGCGGGTTGATCAAGTTTTGCATCAGTAAGATGTGCGGTAATATCAATCCCATGATGATATACATGCGGCTCATTATGAAGATAACGATATGAAATGTGATGCGCCGTAGCAAAATCCTCAGGCACAAGATCCTGTACATCTTGTGGCATCACCGGCAAGGAGAGTTTGTGTTCAGCATGCACTAAAATATAGGCCAATGCACGATACAACAAACCGGTATAAAGGTAGTAATAGTCAATCTTTTGAGCTAATACTTTGGCTAAGCTACTTTTACCACTCGCAGCAGGACCATCAATGGTAATTATCATAAGCTATCTCCTTAAGAATATTACGCGCCTGCATCTTATATTTTTCGCGTTACATGGTAGATTACAGTCGCTCAAAACAGTATAAACCTCGGGTAGGTGTCATGGAACAAAATTTTGAAAAAAATACGCCGCTCATGCAACAATACCTTGATATTAAAGCACAATTCCCCGATACCTTGGTATTGTTTCAGGTCGGTGATTTCTATGAACTTTTCTTCGATGACGCCAAGATTGCTTCGGCCCATTTAGCTATAGCGCTCACCAAACGCGGTAAAAACAAAGGGGAAGATGTTCCACTGTGTGGTATCCCTGTCCACGCGCTTAATCATTATTTAGTCAAGCTTATCAAGGGGGGCTTTCGTGTTGCTTTGTGCGAACAGCTTGCAAAACCACAACCAGGCACCGTTGTTGAACGTGGCGTCACACAAGTTTTTACGCCTGCAACGCTTACCCAACCAACCATGCTTGACGAAAAAGCCGCCTCATACCTACTCGTTTTTTATCCGTCAGAAACGCATTGGGGACTTTTGTTTAGTGAACTTATGACGGCACAACTTTTTGCTACCATCATACCAGCTCAGCATGAACGGATGGTTGAATCAGAATTGATAAGGTTTCTGCCAGACGAAATAATTTTGCCACAACTCGCGCACTCAACATGGATGGCACCATTTTTTAAGCGTCTTGGTTATCCCGTAAGCAGTATGGCTCCAATAGAATCTGACACAGAGCTTTCATCATGGACCAACGCATTTTCGCCCAAAGCTCAAGGAACGCTTGCTCAGCATCCGCTTATTATTAATAATCTGCAGCTTTTTTACAGCTTCTTGAAACGTACCAATCACCAAGCGCTTGCTCACTTTACCTCACTCAATTTTTACCAACCTGGTGACTATCTCATTCTTGATGCCGCAACACAAAAAAATCTTGAACTTATCACTAACAAAAATGATAGTTCAGCACATAAAACATTATTTTCAGTTCTTGATCGTGCCCAAACTTCTATGGGGTCACGCACCATCAAAAAATGGATCCAACGTCCCCTCGTACAAAAAAATCTTATTGAACAACGGCATGAATTTATCGCTGCATTACGCAACAACATCGAACTCTTACATACGATGACCTCGCTGTTAGGCCAGCTCGCTGATCTTGAACGCATCGTTGGTCGCATTGCACTTGAACGAGCACAGCTTTATGATTATTTAGCGCTTAAACGTGCATTAGAAATTGTACCGCTTATCAAACAGTTGCTCGTCGAACGTATGAGTCAAACGTCTCTTGCCTCCATACTTCAGGAACGCATCGCCGACTTTACCGCGCTTGTACAATTACTTTCATGTGCGCTTACTGATGACCCTGCAAGCGCACATCCCATTAAACGCGGTTACGATCAAACGCTTGATCAATTACGAGATATTCTTGATGGCGGACAAGCAAATATACTTAAGCTTGAGCAGGAAGAATGCGCACGCACCGGCATCTCCAGTTTGAAAATTGGCTATAATCATGTTTCTGGATATTACATCGAAGTTACTAACCCCAATCTTGATAAAGTTCCCACGCACTATCGTCATCAACAAACGCTTGCCAACCGCAAACGCTTTGTTACTGATGAACTTGAAGCATATGAACGCAACCTTGTACGCGCACAACATGATGTTGACCAAGTAGAACAAGGAGTATTTGATCACATTAAACAAGAAATTTGCGCTTACGTTCATCATCTTCGCGCAGGCGCTCACAGTCTTGCTTATCTTGATGCACTGGTTGGATTTGCAACAGCAGCATATGAATATCGCTATGTTATGCCAACATTTGTTGATCACCAAAAATTGCTCATTATCAATGGGCGCCATCCGGTGGTTGAACAGACAAGCAATGCCACCTTTGTTCCCAACAACACGACATTAACCGCTGAAGAACCAACCTGGATCATCACCGGCCCCAATATGGGCGGCAAGTCAACCTATTTACGCCAAGTTGCCCTTATCAGCATCATGGCACAATGTGGAAGTTTTGTTCCCGCACAAAGCGCAGAGCTTGCTATTATCGATCGTATTTTTACGCGCATCGGTTCAGGTGATAATCTTGCCGAAGGAAAAAGTACCTTTTTAGTTGAAATGGAAGAAACAGCTACTATCTGCACTCAGGCAACCAAACATAGTCTGGTCATACTTGATGAAGTTGGACGCGGTACCAGTACCTACGATGGCATGGCGCTTGCTCAAGCAATTATTGAGCATATTCATCATCATATTGGAGCACTTTGTCTTTTTGCCACCCATTATCACGAGTTAACACATTTAGCAGAAACAACCACGGGTATTATGAACTATCATGCCGCAAGCAAACGCGTTGGTGATTCGGTCATTTTCATGCATAAAATACTTCCCGGCAATGCCGAAGGAAGCTTTGGACTTGATGTAGCACGGCTTGCGCAGTTGCCAACTAGTATCATACAACGCGCCTCAGCCATTCTTGCTGAATTTCAACCTACCCATGCGCCCACGCAACCAATTCAACGTCATACTAACACCGAGCAGCTCGTGGCAACCATACACACGCTTGAAGAAAAACTTGCCACCTACCACACTATTGCCCAACGCATCGAAAGGCTTGATTGTACCACCTTAACGCCCAAACAGGCCTTTGATCTGCTGTGGGACCTAACGCATCGGGACGATTTGCCTTGACCCTCTTTTCATCCTGTATATGCTACTTTAGGTTGTAATGAGAAATACCATTCGGAGGACCATCATGCGTACCAAAATCAAACAACTAACCACGCAAAACATTGGCACAACCGTCACCATTAAAGGATGGGTCCGCTCTGTTCGTAATCAAAAATCATTTTCATTCATCACGATCAATGATGGGTCCACGCTTGCAGGGCTTCAAGCCATTTACCAGGCAACCGCACCAGGCTACGAAGAAACGATTAAAAATATTACAACCGGAGCATCAATTGCTGCCACCGGAACACTCGTCAAAAGTGTTGGCAAGGAACAAGCCTTTGAACTTGATGCACACAACATTACCATCGTCGGCCTTTGTGATTCTGAAACCTACCCTCTTCAAAAGAAACATCATACGTTTGAATTTTTACGCACCATTGCCCACCTGCGTCCTCGTACTAATACGCTAGGTGCCGTAGCACGTGTACGCAATGCACTTTCATATGCAACCCATCAGTTCTTTAATGAACGCGGGTTCCTTTATGTTCATACTCCCCTCATTACCGGTTCAGACTGCGAAGGCGCTGGGCAAATGTTTAATGTCACCACGCTTGATATCAACAATCCTACACGCACCCCAGCAGGAACGGTTGATTACACACAAGATTTTTTTGGCCGCAAAACGTTTTTGACCGTCTCAGGACAGCTTGAAGGCGAAACCTACGCCTGTGCCTTATCAGATATTTACACCTTTGGCCCAACATTTCGTGCCGAAAACTCCAACACATCTCGCCACTTGGCAGAATTTTGGATGATTGAGCCAGAAATGGCATTTGCTGACTTACAAGACAACATGGATTGTGCAGAACAATACCTTAAACATGTTTTACGCTATCTGCTCAATAACTGCGCTGAAGACATGAAATTTTTCGATGCCTATATCAGCAAAGGTGTTATCGCTAAACTTGAGCATGTCATCAACACATCATTCCAACGTCTTACTTACACTGAAGGCGTTAAGATTTTGCAATCAGCACCTAAAAAATTCGAATACCCCGTGTCATGGGGAACCGATTTACAATCAGAACACGAGCGTTATCTGGCTGAAGAATATTTCAAAAAACCGGTTATTCTCATCAACTATCCCGCACAAATCAAAGCGTTTTATATGCGTCTCAACGAAGACCAAAAAACTGTAGCTGCTATGGATATTTTGGTTCCATCGGTTGGTGAAATCATTGGTGGCTCACAACGTGAAGATCGTCTTGATCTTTTGGTCAAACGCATGGAAGAACTTAAACTTCCTGTTCAAGATTATGCCTGGTATTTGGAATTACGTAAGTATGGCAGCGTGCCACATGCAGGGTTTGGGCTTGGTCTTGAGCGGCTTATTCTTTTTGCAACGGGCATGGAAAACATTCGCGATGTAATTCCCTTCCCTCGCTATCCAAAACACGCTGAATTTTAACCTATAACCGTTCCATCTCCTGCGCAATACGTGTCGTTGCCTCGTCATAGCTGACTGAAGAATTAAATATAATTGGTGCACCTATTTTGATGGTTACCGTGCCGCGTTTGCGCGGGAAGATGCAGTTATAAGGAACAAGTTTTTCAGCGCCAACAATTTTGATCGGCACAATTGGAATTCCCATTTCAACTGCTATAAGCCCAGCGCCACGTTTAAGCGGCAACATATGGCCTGTCTGGCTTACCTTCCCCTCAGGAAAGAGCACCACCCAGCTCCCCTTATCAAGCATCGTTCCCACATTAAGTAACCCACTCATCACATGATCATGCTCGCGGCGTGGAAAGGGAAATGCATTAAAGAAAAGTTCTGCTAACCAGCGTGCATACCAATATTCTTCGTACAAAACATCATACGCTGCGGCAAACGAAAGTTTTTTACGTAGCATTCGTGGCAAGGCTGCTTCAACAAATAGTCCATCTATCAGTGACACGTGGTTGGGCATAAGAACAACTGGCTGTTGCAGCAACGTAAGATGTTCAACGCCCTCAACATTGATCTTAAAAAATATGCGCGATAGAAGATTGATTTTCATTAACCCTATCGCTCGAATACAACGCACCCAGCACCATGATGGCCATTTTTTGATTTGTGGCATCTTAAGCGCAGGTTTTGCGGTAGCAATAATATTTTCAAGTTCTGCTACCGTTGTTTGGGCACGCAATAAACGCTCATCAATAAAAACATCTTTCAATTCTTCAACACGCGTCACCAATTCAACACGCATCAGTGAATCAAATTTCAAATCATAGCCAATCGTTGTTGTCGGTTTAATCTTTGCACAAGGTACGCCCGAAATTTCAGCCAATAACGTCACTAATTGATTTGCCTTGTGGACAGGAACTTCAGTAGTACCGTCATGCCGCGAGGCAAGCCAGGCAAGCACCATCTCTTTTTTTACTTTACGCGTCACTGAACGTTGAAAATCTTGTTCAGGCCACACTGACCACCCCGTAATATGTTGATATGAGGCAAGCTTTTCATTCGCCTGCTGAATAAGTTGTTCGACAGGGCTCGCGTCATCTGCAAGCAATAACACCGCATGAATTTCAACCATACCAGATGGTGTTGGAAGCCCAACAACGCAGCTATCTTTCACCCCAGGAAGTTCATTGAGTATTAACTCGATATCTTCGGGGAAAATATTTTGCGCACCAGGACCTTTGATCATGTACTTTTTGCGTCCCTTGAGAAACAAAAAACCATCAGCGTCACGTATTCCCATATCGCCTGTCTTAAACCAACCATCCTGCGTAAAGCTTTCACGTGTTTTTTCATCATTCTGAAAATAACCTGTAAAAACATTCGGCCCCTTAACTTCGATCTCACCTTCTGGCGTAATACGCATCTGCACATTATTAATCGGTTTGCCAACCGAACCAAAGCGTCGCTGTTTGTAGGTATTAATGGTGATAACGGGCGAAGTCTCGGTCAGCCCATAGCCCTGCAACACATACACGCCAAAGGCATCCCACCATTCTTCAAGCGCCTGATCAAGCGGCGCCCCGCCACTGGCAATAGTATCAAGCGAGCCACCAAATGCACGATGTAAGGGTTTGAAAAGCAACCGTTGGATTTTTTTGTTACCAATGGCACGCGAAAATTTCATTAAGGCATTAAATAACCAGGTAATTTTATATTCAGCTATTTTTGCAGTTGTACGATGTTCCATCAATTTTAAAAATTCAGGAACGCTAATGATTTTAGTAATACGATAGTGCTGCAAAAGGTCTCTAATGGCTCCATGTGAATGCGCATAAATAATATGCACGCCCAAACTCAAGGGTAATATCATACCAGCCGTTTGCTCAAGCATATGGCTCAAGGGCAATGTTGATAAAATACGTTCATGCGTTCCCTTGAGCTGAAGAATTGCATCAACCGACTGCACATTACTTACCAAATTGGCATGGGTCAAAAGCACCCCTTTAGGATCACCCGTAGTGCCTGACGTAAACATAATTTCAGCAATTTCTGAAGCTTGAATTGGCTGCTGTACATAACGTGTCGTATCATACGATACAAGTATGTCGGGAAACTGTTCAAAAATAATAGCAGGAACATTTCCTTGAACTTCTATCCCATTGTGTTTTGATTTAAACACAAGTTTTGGCGTGGTTTGTTTGATGATTTTTTCAAGGTTACTGGCAGTGCTTTGTACCGACAGCGGGACCGCCCAGCACCCTTTAAGCATGCACCCCCACCAAGCTGCAACCCAGTACGGTGAATTGGGCGCACATATAACCACGCGATCGCCTTGCACACACCCTTTTGCATCAAGCAAAAGTGCCACCTTTTTAGCCATATCGTACAATTCTGCATACGTAAGACTGACTGTTCGATAACCCATGAGCATTGAAAGCGCCGGAAGATGCGCGTATGCACGAGCGCTGGAGGTTAAAATATCAACTAAATTCATGACCGCCCCTCTTTTTAATCAAAAACAAACGCCAATTTTCTTTAGTTTACGCTGTTATGGAGCAAAAACAGAAGTCTTTTTGAGTAAAACTCTTGCATCGCTCCTTAAAATAATAAGAAACTAAACAAATGATTTGTACTAAAAAGGAGAAATAGAGATGAACCGCAATTCATTACCCATTTTAACAAGAATCATTGGTCTTGTACTTGGAGTACTTTTAGGCAGCGCCACTATCTGCCACGCCGCCATCAAACCACGCATCAATCCTAAAGCGCTTGCTGAATGGCAACGAGATGTTGGGCGAGAAGTATGGAAAAAATTAAAAACGATCAAAAGCTTAAGCAGAGATGATATTGATGGAATCATCGACGATTACCAACCTTTGCCGAAGAAGCTCTTTCAAAATTTCGCTGCAGCAACTCAACAAGTTCCACGAGAAGAAGCGCCAGAAATTCACTGGCCAAACAAGGCACAAGAAAAGATCGGGGAAGATGCATTTTCTGTTTTTATTGATGCGCAAAACTTAAAAGACCAAAAAAAATTAGAGAAATCTTGCAACAAATTTATGGATCAGTTCTTTAAGCTTGATGGCCAAAGCAAACTTATTTTTTTAAAATTGCTACAAAAATATATTGATGGCGAGTTGGAACATATTGGAAGCAAAGCTCGACCCTGTTTAGTTCCGCATTGCAAGAGATTTGGTGATGCTATCAGATCGTATCTAAAAACAAAATTTTCTTCCGCTCTCACTACCTTCGAACAAACAATACGTAAAGCAAATAGACTTGAGCAAGAATTTATTAAACAACTTGAAGAACAAAAAATTAATTCATTGGAAACGCTTGAATCAGATGTTGAAAAAAAGAAAAGCGAACTCATATCTACACTTTATTCTCTAACTACTGCTTGGAATCAATCAAAGCAAGAGTATTTTATTTCTATAATTACTGACCCTGAATTTGAGATACGGTTAAATCTACCAGGTAATGAAGATTTTGCAGCAGAATGGCGTAAGCTTAATAGTAATCAGAGTTTCGCCAGTGTTTTTTGGGCATATACAGATTTATGTCAAAAACAGTCTTCACTTGAAAAAATATACGCAAGATGGTTTAAACTAAACCGTGAAGTAGAAAAAAGAGCAAAATGGCTTGAACAAGATCCACTTTATAAAGCTCTTAATAATTTTTCAGACACTTGCGATAAAATAGCAGAAAGCCTCTCAAAAAAAGTCAAATCCATAGCGAGCCAAGAACAACAAAAAACAACGTCCAGCGAAGAAGACCCAGTAGCAAAGAAATCAACTACAACAATTGCCATCCCATCAATGAAATATATGGATCCTGTAGAAGAGGAGTTCATGCAACAAAGCGCAGGCCTCTATGAAGGTTTTACATGGACAAATCCAGATAAAGAAGCTCCTATCACTAAAACAACTACAGAGGTTCAATAATAATCTTCTTTAACTACGAGAGAGGCCACGGTGCAATGCCGTGGCCTCTCTTATTTTCAGCTGTTCAGCAAACTAAACAAGCTTTTTGAATTCGGCAAAAACCGCTTCAACCGTTTTGCCTTCAACGCTCAATTCATCAAAACGTACACCTGATTCTTTGTACACTTTGATAATTGGATCAACGTTATCAGCATAAACTTTAAGACGATTGCGTACTACCGTTTCATTATCATCTTCACGACGAATGAGCGGGCTGCTGCATTTTTCGCAGACAAGATTGTTTTGATCTTTGAGCAATTTGCGTGAGTACACCGCTTGGCATGGTTTACTTGAACATACCAGACGGTCGGCAAGGCGAGCGACAATGGCATCATCAGAAATGGCAATGTTGACCACGCGCAAGGTAACTTCAGGAAATTTATTTTTCAATAAATCGATAAACAAGGTTGCTTGTGCGGCGGTACGAGGATACCCATCAAGTACCAGGGTCGAAATCTTTGGCATATTTTTGGTCAGCCAATCTTCAACCAATGCCATGACCAATTCATCGGGCACCAATTTGCCTTCTTTCATAAATGATTCGGCCTTTTTGCCCAACGCATCGCCACGTGCTACCGCCTCACGCAACAAATTACCGGTCGACATGGTGGCATAGCCAAGGTCTTTGACGCATTGTTCAGCAACCGTGCCCTTGCCTGAACCAGGAGCCCCAAGAAAGGTCAAAATTGTTTTGGTTGGTTGTGGTTGTTCTTTTTTAGAAAATACGCCGCAGGCGGATAAGGTAATCATTGCCACTACCGCCAAAAGCATTAACCCAAATAGTTTCTCCATCAGAAGTCCTTTCATAAGAATATTGAGGTGATTGTTACAAACATCGAATAGATTACTCAAAAAAAAATATTCTACCAAGTTCAAATTAACCACAATCGCGCACCGCCGCACCAAAATCTTGTTTTTATGCTTGTTTTTTATAAGCGTTTTGCTATCATCCGCCTCCCACAAACACCAACCAAACTACCCAAATTGAATTTATTGCAAGGATACGTTGATGAAAAAACTTTCTCTTCTTATTGCTCTTACGTTTATCACGGGAACTACCGTCTATGGCATGCAGCAACCAGCCATCAAAACCGACAGCACACCAGTGTGCACGGCCAAACGTCTATCTCCCGATCAAACAAAAAAGATCGTTATAGCACTTGATAAAATTCTTGCTCCACTTATGTTACCCGCAGAGCAGAAAGATCAATTAATCAAACTTATTATTGATCAAGCGCTTGATCACCTTCAACCCCAAGCAATGACTCAAAGTTGGTTTGCCCGTAACAAAAAACAGATTTTTATCGGCGCTACTATTGGTGCCGTTTCACTCGCGCTAACCGTTCTCTGGTATGTGTATAGCCAACAAAAGCACAAAGCGCTCGAGAAAAAATTAATGCAATCTCATAGTGCGCAAAATCAAGCATCAGGCCAGTTAGGACAAGCAGATGACGAAATAGCTCGGTTAGGACAAGAGCGCGATCGATTACAAGCTGCGCTACAAGAATGCAGAGCGTCCATCGCTTCAGCAAAACCTGGCGATGATAAAAGAGCGGAATTTTTAATCAATGCGGCACGTACCGAGCTCGCCCAAAAAGACCAACAACTCGCAGCAGCTCTTCAGCAGGCCGCTCAGTTAGGCACCGAAAAGGGGCAATTAGCGCAGGCATTAGGGAATGCTAGCACACAAAACACGCAGCTTCAGCAGCGCCTACAAGCAGTGTCTGCTCAGCAGGCAGAGGCGGCGGCTAGAGCGCAAACTCTTGCACAAGAGAGCCAGCAATTGCACGCGCAGCTTGAAGCGAAAGAGCAAGAAAATAGAACGCAACAAGAGTCGCTCAAAGCTCACGCAGAGCAACTAGAATTTGCGAAAGAAGAAACCAGGAAGCTCGCACAACAATTGCGCCAGGGCAGCAGAGTACAGAGGAACGATGAGAAGATTGAACCAAGTGCAAATCCTCTCGCCGCCCCTCAGCCACCACAAATGTAATAATCATATTCAACCATGAAAAAACATCTTCTTACGCTCTTTCTCTTTGCACTTTGCGGCACGCACACTCTTGAAGCACACGACAAAAAGCCTGCCGATGCCAACAAGCCTTTGGCACCTGTTGCTGCACTTAC
Organism: Candidatus Babeliales bacterium; assembly: GCA_041652535.1. Taxonomy (GTDB): domain Bacteria; phylum Babelota; class Babeliae; order Babelales; family RVW-14; genus UASB124. The sequence continues at coordinate 644 of JBAZHB010000022.1, read as the reverse complement.
ACAACCAACTTCAGCAACAACCGTGAAGGCTGCATTAAGCAAAGAAGAGGTTCAGCAACTGGCTGCTCTTCTTGCAGAGAAGGAAGAAGTTACATCGTGGTTTGCGCGTAATAAAAAGCACCTTCTTATCGAGACTACGCTCTGCGTAGTCTCGCTTGCAATGGCGATTCTGTGGTATCTGCATGTCCGGCAGCTGTGTCAAAGATACAATAAACAAATAACAGATCAGGTTGTTGCAAACGATGCACAAGCAGTTCTGTCAGGCGAAGTTGGGAGCCAAAGGGACGCGCTTCAAGTTCAAATTGCAGAACGTGAGCAACAACTACAAGCAGCGAATGCGCAACAACAAGGCGCAGCAGCTGAAAAACAAGCACTTACGCAAGAACTAGAAATCGCCAAGCAGACTCTGAGAACAGAAGTCACAAAAATAGAAAAAGCAGCGGCTCAACAACTACAAGCGCGGAATGGTTACGAGCAGCAACTTGAGCATCAGCTAAAAATAGTAAAAGCTCAGCAGGAAGATGCTACAAATCGAGCTCAAGCGTTTAGTAGTGAATTAGAAAAAGCCAAAGAAGCTTATCAGGCACTGCAAACGCAGCTTGCACATCAACAACAAAAAAGCAGCACACAACAAGCAGAAATCA
>JBAZHB010000021.1:0-17784 GCA_041652535.1 Candidatus Babeliales bacterium | reverse complement strand
CTTTTAGGAACAACGCTACATGAACATATTCATGCTCAGCTTGCGTGTAAAACAGCCATTAAGGCTGGCGATGTTCTTTCGCATGAACAGATGAAAAAATTAATTGATGATCTTGAACATGTTGATAATCGCTTTATCTGTGTGCACGGTCGTCCGACGATGTGGCGTATTGAAAAAAGTGAGTTTGAGAAAAAGTTCAGACGAACGTAGGCTAAATTTTTACTGCTATGGTGCGTGAATATATTCCACGTCGCCGCCACAACGAGCGAGTTTATCAGCGATGAGTGCGGTGTTGGTTGCATATAAGATTCGCGCAACTGGGATTGGTGAGACCCATTGTTCTTGATATGCAGCTTCAAAAAACTTCATATACAGATGTTGATGGCCTTTGTCTTGTGTACGAACACGCTGATTGAATGATGCGGATAATCCGTACCCTTTAAGTTCTAAAAAATCGTTCATGATGATTGTTTTACCATCAAAAAAAACTTCCATATATTCTTTGCCTGCGTGGTGATGCCCACACGAAGTGTACGTTAATACGCAACACGATCCATCGCGCATGGTGACCGTTATAACGACGTTATCAGGCGATGGGAGTTGCGATGTTGCAGCGGTGCACGTACCAACGTGAATTGAAAGAGGTGTTGAATCGGTCAAAAAATAAAAAAGTTCAAAAATATGACACGCTTCGCCAATAATACGTCCGCCGTGTTCTAATGATTGAATCCAGTGATCGGCATTGAGATATCCCGCGTTCATGCGATAGGTAATAAGCGCTGGTTGAGTGCGTGTAGCAAGTTGCTTTTTTATTGCTTGCATAAAGGGGGCGTAAGATCTGTTGAAATCAACACAGTAACGAGTTTCGGGATGTGATTCAAGAAAATTTTTAAGAGCTTGGTATTGTTCTAGTGATATCGCTGCAGGCTTTTCAACCAATACAGCTTTGCCTGCGTGTAAACATGCAAGTGCTTGTTCGGTGTGGTAAGCATGGGGCGAGGCGATAATGGCCAGATTTGTGTGATCATCATTGAGTATAGCCCGATAATCATTGTGAGTGTTGTGCGCATTATAAACGCGTGCAAGAGTTAGTGCTGATGCCATATCGGTATCAATGATTGAACGGAGATTAGCGCGTGCATAGGTAGTAATTAAGGGCAAAATTTTTGTTTTTGCAAATCCACCTGCACCGATAAGAGCTACCTGATGTTTATCGGTCGGAAGTTTGTACGCTTTGGCTTCAGATGCGACAGGGGCGTGTTCTGATAAGGTAGCTGTTGCTTGTGATTGTTCGTAAGAAAGTACGATGCCAAGCGCGCCTTTGTTAAGTTGAGCATATGCTTCATGAGCATGATTAAGTGGATAATTGTGGGTGATGAGATGATCGAGTTTGAGTTCTTTCTTTTCAATCAAATGCACGATGTATGCCATATTACGTTGCTCGGTCCACTGAACATACGCGTAGGGATAATCAATGTTTTGTTGCTCATAAAAAACATCGTAACGTCCAGGGCCATATGAACATGAAATAACAAAATCAATTTCTTTGGCATAAAATGGATCGCGATCGAAAGATAATTTTACATCACCGACAACAACAACTCGTCCCTTGCGACGCGTCATAAGCATGGCATTTTGTACAATATGATCAGCCTGCGATGCCGCGGTAATTAACGTTACATCAACCCCATGATGATCAGTTGCATAATTAATTTCACGAATAACATCAGTGGTGTTGGAATTAAGACATTTTTCTGCGCCACTTTGATAAGCCAATGCAATTCTGTCATCGCGTATATCGATACCGATGACCCTGCATCCTGCTTGTCGTGCAAGTTGAACGGTGAGTTGGCCAATAAGCCCTAATCCTACAACGCAAACCGTTTGTCCAAGATTGAGATGCGCTTGTCGAATTCCTTGGAGCGCAATTGCGCCCAGTGCGGTGATGCTTGCTTCTTTAAGAACTTCTGGATGGGAAATACGGACAACCAAATTTTGCGGTACGCTTACGTTATCAGCATGATACGCATGAGCGGATCCGGCGCATGCAACATAATCACCTACACGCAAATTTCTTACCCTATTTCCGCACGCAATGATATGTCCTGCGCATGAATACCCCAGCGGCATTACTTTACAGCGTCGTTCTTTGATAAGGGCTTGTGTGCCTACAATACCATGCTCTTTGAGCGCACCAAATAATTTATCTGTGTAACGGCCAATATTACGTGCATATGCGACAAGTGGTGAAGTTGCGGTGGATTTGATGGTCGAGTTTTCAGTTCCGGAACTTATAAAAGAATAATGTACGCGTACCGCCACATTGTTTTCTTGTATAAGCGGCATTGGGATAGATTCAACAGAAATTGTACCTTGACGTAAGAAAACTTGTCGCGATGAAAATTGTTGGTGCTGCATCTTTTTTTTTAACCCCAGAGATTGGTATTTGTTTTGGTAGTGCCGTCAAGGAATGCTTGCGATTGTTTCTGATGAATACTGTGCATAAGTCCACAGGTGTCGATGAGAACTTTGTTATCAAAGGTATCTTCACGCATGAGCGTGAATTCTTTGTGTTTGACAAGAACAAGAACAATATCTGCCCATGCAATGCCTTCCCATACATCATTAATTAATTCGATTCCGCGTTGAGCGGCATCTTGTTTGGAGACGTTATGGTCATACGCATGAAATTCAATGAGATCTTTTTGGGTGGCAAGTCCTTGTGCGATTTGAAGTGCTGGCGATTCTCGTAAATCATCAACATCCGGTTTAAAAGTAAGGCCGAGTGCAAGTATTTTGGGCTTAGTAATACCAAACATACGCAATCCTTCTGCCTTGGAGATAGTGCGAGAGAGGATGTGTTGAGGCTTGTTGTCATTAATGGCACGAGCTGCGCGTAAAAGTTCAGTATCTTCAGGAAAACTTTCAATTAAGAACCATGGATCAACTGCTACACAGTGTCCGCCAACACCACAAGTTGGTGCCAGAATCTTGACGCGAGGATGTTTGTTTGCAAGTTCAATTACTAAGTAGGGATCAATTCCCGCGCGGCAACACATAGTTGCTATCTGATTGGCAAAAGCAATTTGTACATCGCGGCTTGAGTTTTCAACGAGTTTAACCATTTCTGCTGTTTTATCATCGGTGACATGTATGACGCCTCTTACAAATTTTGTATAAAAAGAGAAAGCTCGTTCGCAGGCGTGTTGACACATGCCGCCAATAACACGATCGTTTTCAATAAGTTCTCTAAAGATATGTCCAGGGAGCACGCGTTCAGGGCAGTAGGCGACAAAGAAATCGACACTTAATTTGAGGCCTGAACTTTCTTCCAAAAAGAGCGCAAGCTTTTCTGTTGTTCCAACAGGAACGGTTGATTCGAGTATGACAAGATTGCCGGGCATGAGGCGTTTTGCAATCGATTCTGCCGCATGAAAAACGTGACGAAGATCGGCAGCTTTATCGTCTTTAAAGGGTGTTGGTACTGTAATAATAAAACAGTCTGCGTATTGAAGTTCATTGAAAACTTTAAAATTACCTGTTTTTAAAACTTTCCAAAGGCGTTCAGAAAGTTCTGGTTCAAAAATGACCGGATCTCCTTTATTGATCCGATTAATTTTTTCTTGATTAATGTCGTATCCATAAACATCATAGCCAATGCTTGCTGCTTGGATTGCTGTTGGTAGTCCGATGTAGCCGAGTCCAACGACTGAAATGCGCTTCATGAGTCCTTCCTCCTTTATGTGAATCTACATCATTAAAGCATGGGGTGCTGGTTGCGCATAATGGCTTTTAGATGGAGATGTTCTATGTATAGAAATTCCAAAATATTGTGCGAAAACTTCAACGATACGATCAGATGCTTTACCATCGCCGTAAATAAAACTTGTTGCGGTTGCGCCGTTTTCCTGACATAACATGTTTATTCCGTGTGTTATAGCCTCTTTATGAGTGCTGACGAGCATAGCTTTGTTTTCCCATAGTGCTTCTATGCGTTCAGTTGTCTCTCGAAGTACCAATACTCTCTTTCCCAACGCGCTTGCTTCTTCTTGAATACCACCAGAATCTGTTATAACAAATGCCGCAGAAGAAAGCACGCTTACAAGATCGTGATATGCAAGTGGAGGACAACACCATATTTGAGGGATTGTGCGTATTCCAGAATGAGCAATTACTTTTTGAATATGTGGATTGGGGTGCGTAGGGAAAATAAATTCGAGCTCTTGATGCTCTTGCGCGCTCTGGATAATTGCTTCAAGCACGCGTGCAGCTCCATGGGAAAATGATTCGCGTCGGTGCATCGTAAGAAGTACAATTTTTTTATTCTCTGTACGACAGCGAGCAATAAATTGTTGAACGTGAGGATTTGTTTTTAAAAGATCAGTATCAATTTTTTGTTTGATAGCCAAAAGTGTATCAACAATAGTATTTCCAACGCAGAATATTGCTTTCTCATCAACGCCTTCATGCAGGAGATTTAAGGTATTGAGTGGTGTGGGGGTGAAATGCAATGAGCCAATGGTTGTTATGAAGCGGCGGTTTGCTTCTTCGGGGAATGGTGCTTGTAGATTGCCTGTTCTAAGGCCAGCTTCAATATGAGCAATAGGAATATTAAGATAAAAAGCCGCAAGCGCTGCGGCAAATGAACTTGATGTATCGCCTTGTACAACAACCATTGAAGGTTTATGCGCCGTAAAAAAATCGAACGATGCGCTTAGTGCGGTACTGGCAATATGTGCAAGTGTTTGTCCTTCATGCATAATTTGAGCAGATGCATCGGGTGCCATATCAAAAAGCTTTAGTACGTCATCAAGTAAAGAGCGATGTTGGTGCGTGGCGTACAATATGCAGGGAATGCTTGATTGTTGAAGTTTTTTATAAACTGGTACCAGTTTAAGCGCATCTGGTCTTGTTCCGACTACCAGGATGATTGGCCTCATCTTTCTCTTTCTCCAATGGCACTGTTCTTTCTATGGCTTTCTTCATGAAAGATAGCAGAGCGCCAAGGGAAATCAAATACAACAACCTATTGTCGTCCCCGCGAATGCGTTGATCCAGGAAAAATGAGTGTCCATCTGCTATTACCTTCGTGGGGGCGACGTCGGAGCTTTTCAAAATCTTTACTCGAGTACAAACGTAAAAAATCAACGGATTTAAGAATTTTTGATGAATCTATTCGGGTGTTTTTCGAACCAAAGAACGACACCGCGTTGTTGCAATTGAGCAATGAATTCGAGGAAATTATTTTCTTGCGATGGCGGTACAAGAAACTCAAGCGTATCTTGTTGGTTTTCAAGTGCGCGTTCAAAGGCAACGTGATCTTCATTACGAAGTGCACCAACAACAAACCAAGTTTTTTCGCGTTTTACACCAGCCTGATAATACAAACAATGTTCAGTGTCCATCGAGTTCCCTTGTAAAAATAATACCGCAGTATTTTAAAGATAAAAAAAGAGGCACGCAATCGCATGCCTCAAAAAGTCTCAAAATAATGCGCTTTATGCTTCAGGAATAGTGTTTGCTGGCGGTTGAGGGACTACTGGAGTAACTACTGCTGGGGCTGGTGCGATTTCGGCAGGAGGTGTAGGAACGGTTACTTCGGGCATTGGGGCTTCAATCACCGGCTCTGGTGTTGGCACATTTGCTTCAGGTGTTATTGGCGCTGCTGGAACGATGGTGATTGGTTTTGCGGGTGCTTCTTGAGTTGGTGGAGTAGGGACAATTATTGGTTCGGGGGTTGGAATTTGAATTGGTTCTGGTTGAGGGACTGTTATAGGTTCTGGTGTTGGCGCTATGGGTGTTGGGATAACAGGAGTTTCTTGAGGCGTTGCTGGAGGAGGCGGAACAGCAACTGGTGTTGCTTGTGGGGCTGTTGCTATTGGAGCAGCTGTTGGTGCGATACCTGGCGCTGGCGTAGGAGTAGCGGTATCAACTGGTTGGGAGGGAGATTCTATGCCTACTGGAGAAGTTGTTTGTGGCGTTGGGATGCCAAGTCCGGCTTTGAACGTTGTAAGCGCTTCATCGACTTGAGTTATACGACGTTCAAGTTCTTGCGGAGATGCATATTCAGTTGTTGATAACAATGTAAGGAGTGGCTCCTTGAGTTCTTGCCTAATCTTGGCAACCATGCTGGTGCCAATCTCATTACTTGGAGCATATCCATTTTTAGCGCATAACGGATTGCAACTCATAAGTGCAATGCACAATGTGCTGTAGCGTGTAATTTTATATTGTTTCATTGATTACGTCCTCCTTATAATACAATTCTAGCTTTTGGATATTTTAAAAGTTTGACAGTCAGAAAACATATTGTCTAGAGTTTATGATAAGATTATGCGGTGAGTCAATGAAACATTTTAAACTTATTGAACATACAGCAGATGTTCGATTGTATGTTGAAGCAACGACGTGTGAAGAGCTTTTTACTGTGGCTCTTCAAGGGATGGTTTCTATTGTTTGTTCTCATCAGGACAAATTAGAAAAAGATCAGGCATGCGAAATAAAAATTATTTCTTCAAATATCACAACGCTTTTGATTGATTTTTTATCTGAAGTGCTTACGCGTTTGCATACCAATAACGTACTTTTCTGTTCGATAACATTTTTAGAATTTACTGAAACGATGCTCCATGTGCGGCTTGTAGGTTTTAAATTGGATCATTTTGATGAAGATGTCAAAGCGGTGACATATCACGAGGCCGAAGTAAAAAAGAATAAACGTGGAAATTATGAAACGATTATCGTTTTTGATGTTTGACCAGATTTATGGCAACGAGGTCATTTCTGCACTACAGTCATACCCACGAAAGCGGGTATCCAGATAAACAAATGGAAACTCTGGGTCCCCGCCTGCGCGGGGACGACGTAAGAAGTCAGCGGCGCTTTGTAAGTTTTTTTGAGGTACCAAAATATTTCATATGTTTCCAAAAGAAATCCTTATCAAAATATCCGATGTTATCTGGGAAATACCACGAGCATATCGTCCTGATATGCTCGTGCCCGCACGTATCTTTGCAACTGAAAAAATGCTTGAAGAAGTTTTTGGTGATCGATCGCTTGAACAGCTCATCAACGTTGCCACCTTGCGTGGTATTAAAGGTGCGGCGCTTGCAATGCCTGATGCGCATGAAGGCTATGGATTTCCCATTGGCGGTGTTGCAGCACTGACCTATCCTGATGGCGTTATTTCTCCCGGCGGTATTGGGTACGACATCAATTGTGGCGTACGTTTGTTGCGATCACAGCTGGCTTTGGACCAAGCGCGTGATCATCTCCAAAGCCTTTCGCGCGAAATATATCACAGGGTTCCTTCCGGCGTTGGCCAAGGAGGTGAACTTAAACTTTCTTTGCCAGAAATGGATAATGTGTTGCGCTATGGCGCGCAATGGATGTTGAAAAACAACTTTGCGACGGAAAATGATCTGCGCAACATTGAAGCACATGGCATGCTTGATAATGCAGATCCTTCCTACGTATCGAAAGATGCAAAAGAACGTGGTAAAGATCAACTTGGCACATTGGGCGCCGGAAATCATTTTGTTGAAGTTGATTATGTTGAAGAAATTTTTGATCAAGAGGCTGCGGGTGCTTTTGGTTTATGGCAGAATCAAATTGTTGTGCTGATTCATACCGGGTCACGCGGCCTTGGCCATCAGGTTGCTACTGATCATATTCGTATCATGATGAATGCTACGTTGCGTTACTGTATTACATTACCCGATCGCGAACTTGCCTGTGTTCCCTTTTCAAGTCTAGAAGGAACCAATTATTTTAATGCCATGGCAGCTGCGGCAAATTTTGCATGGGCAAATCGCCAGTATATTACCTGGGAAATTCGCCAAGCATGGGAACGTGAATTTGGAACTTCTGGTGGCCAGTTATCATTGGTATACGATGTAGCACATAACATGGCCAAAATTGAAACACATGAAATTGATGGAAAAAAACAGAAAGTTATTATGCATCGTAAGGGCGCAACCCGTGCTTTTGGTCCTGGACATTCAGAACTTTCCCAAGAATATCGTCATATTGGGCAGCCGGTACTTATTCCGGGAAGCATGGGGACGGCTTCATATGTTCTTGCAGGAACGGAACAAGGTGCAAAAATATCATTCAGTTCAACATGCCACGGTGCCGGAAGAAGAATGTCGCGCGCGGCTGCAAAGCGATCAATCCATGGGCGTGTATTGCGTGATGAACTTTTGAAGTCTGGTATTTATATTCAAACCGGATCGATTTACGGTCTTGCTGAAGAAGCTCCGCAAGCATATAAAGATATTCATGATGTTGTTGATGTGGTACACGCTGCTGGCATTGCGCGCAAAGTTGCGCGTTTGCGTCCCTGCGTTGTGATCAAAGGATAGTGTGGCGAGTTAATCTTCAGGCGCAGGCACGATGAATAAGCCAAAATTGAGTACTACTTCTTGTACGTGTTCTGTCTGGTACTTGTGAAGAAAAAATTCCAGCGTTTTGCGGAAGCAGTAATCATGGCAAAATGAAAGATTTTCTAACGCGGTGTTTATGTGTTCAATCAGAATGAATTTTTCACACGCAGGATCGGTAAGAAAGTAGACCACGTAATTTACATTACCATCAATAACTGATTGCTGTAAAACATGATTGATAAAAGATACTAATATTTTCTTGCTTAAATCGGCATCATCAATGCATTTTGTGTAAACTTGCATTATGGCAAAAACATTTTGAGGCGGGACGTTATTCCGAGCCATTTCTATAGAAAAATTTTTTACAGACTCTGAATCACATCCATATTCGTAAAGCAAATAACCAAGTATGGCTGCATTTTTTTCACAATGAGCTGATTCAATAAGATCAGTTAATTCATTTTCATCTGGATGTTTGATGTTGAAATTTGGACTACGTTTCAATGTTGATTCTGGCTGAGGAAGCGCACTATAAAGATTGCATGTTGCAAGTGTAAGGAAAAGAAAGAATAAACCACGTAGCATGCTGTTTGAAAAATAGGTCATCACGAATCTCCTTAAAAAAGCATAGGGGAATATTTTTTTCTCAATCTGAATAAACATGCTTGCGGGAAGAGTATAAAAATTTAGAGCTAGATGTCAAAATAAAAAAGGGTAGAGAGTTTCTACCTTGTCAGAAGCCGCCTTTATTTTTTCATAAAATTCGCTGAGTTGTTTTTCCATAGTGTATGCAAGTTGTGCGTGGAAAGGGTAAGCATATAGAGTTTCATATGGACCACATGGTATACGTTCTAAAAATACTTCTAAGCTGCCACAAAGTGTAGTAATATTTTTTAAAATGACCGCTTGTTCTTGCACGTTCGTATCGAAATTTTCCAATTCCTTGGTGATTTCTCTTACCAATTTACTTATGTGGCCATATTTGAGGATATCCAAGTAGAAGGCTTTCTTTTTGCTAGATTCTTTGCTCCTTACGATCTTGCGACCCATAATATCAAGAAATTCACCACGTAAGCTGCCTGCATGCAGAGCATTGCTGTCTGTTATACAGAAGAGGCTTATGACGATTGCAAAATGAAGTGAGCATATAATTTTTGTGCGTGAAAAGAAGCAGCTTACGTGTGGAAAATTGGCAGCGATGAACATCACAAATCTCCTGAAAAAAAATGTAAGAATTTTGCCCGCCAGAAGAGTATAAAAATTTCAAATTGCCTGTCAAAATAAAAAGCCGTAAGTTTGCAAAAACTTACGGCTTTTTATTTCTTGAGCTGGTGTTGTGTTTATCGATTAAAAATAAAATCAAAGACGAGCGTGCATAATGGGCAGGTTATGCAGCTTGTCATGTTTTCAAGCAATTGTTCTTCCTGGATTTTTTGGTCGTAATATTTTTGAAGTAAAAGCTTCATGGATGCTCGTATATAATCATTGCGGCATGCAGGTAAATTTTGCATAGCATTTTTTAGGTGAGTCAAGGAGATGTGTTGTCTGCATTCTTCATGCGTGATGAAGTAACTTATATAGGCAAATTTCCCTGAGATAACCGCTTGCTGCAAAATATCATTGATAATTTTGTGGTAAAGATTTTCGATATATGGGTTCATAAAAAAAGTATAGCAATTGCTTTTAACAATACTCATATAACGTTGAAGAAGATCAAAACAGATCCTGGGTGAAACGTCATGTGTAACACATGTTGCAAAAAAATTTGCAACAACATGCACGTCTTTGCCTTTAAGTGCATTAATAACTGCAAGGCTGTTTGCCTGATGTGCTTGTTCTATGAGCCTGCCTAATTCAGTTTCAGCAAAGGCGCTGCGCGGTTTGATTTCAGTATTTGATGATGGCATAGCAGCTTGAACGCTTGACAGAGTGGTTAAGAACATTGCGCCAACCAAGAAAAGAATTGAGTTACATAGTCTGTTTTTCATAAGAATCCCCCAGTTATTGAAAATAGAAATAATTTTAAATAATTATTTCAAATATAAATTATATATCAGGGGTGTCAAAAATGACTTCAAAAATCGTAAAAAAGTAAGATTTTAAGGGACAAAAAGGCCATAAGCGCGCTAAAAACGCTTATGGCCTTTGCAATAGATTGAGAAAAACTCGTAGGCGACTCTTAGTACATGCCACCCATGCCGCCCATACCACCATGAGCATGACCTGCTGCAGAAGAGGCAGGTTTTTCCTCTGGTAACTCGGCAATCATGGTTTCAGTTGTAAGCAATAGGCTTGCAATTGATGCTGCATTTTGTAACGCAGAGCGAGTGACTTTGGTTGGGTCAACGACGCCTGCTTTAAACATATCAACATATTCTTCATTGCGTGCATCAAAACCAACGTTGGTTTCAGATGCTCTGATTCTTTCGACGACTACTGCTGCGTCATATCCGGAGTTACTTGCAATGACACGAGCAGGTTCTTCAAGCGAACGACGAATAATGTTGATGCCAATTGCCTGATCACCATGAAGTTTGAGATGCTCAAGCGATTTTTGTGCTCTAAGAAGCGCAACGCCGCCACCGATCACAATGCCTTCTTCAACAGCGGCACGTGTTGCATGGAGTGCATCATCAACGCGGTCTTTCTTTTCTTTCATTTCAGTTTCAGTTGCGGCGCCAACTTTAATGACAGCTACGCCACCAGAAAGTTTGGCCAAACGCTCCTGAAGTTTTTCTTTATCATATTCAGAGGTTGAAATATTGATTTCAGCTTTGATTTGAGCAATGCGTGCATCAATATCTTTTTTGTCACCTTTGCCATCAACGATGGTGGTGTTGTCTTTGGTAATGCGGATCTTTTTAGCTGATCCAAGGTCGGTAAACGTGATGCTTTCAAGCTTGATGCCAAGTTCATCAGATACCACCGTTGCACCGGTTAATGCTGCAATATCTTGCAACATTGCTTTGCGGCGATCACCAAAACCAGGGGCTTTAACTGCAGCCACGGTTAATGTCCCGCGCATTTTGTTAACGACCAGCGTTGCAAGTGCTTCGGCTTCAACATCTTCGGCAATAATCAAAAATGGAATGCCTTGTTTTGCTACTTGTTCAAGAACAGGGAGCAAATCTTTCATGCTGCTGATTTTTTTGTCGCAGATAAGAATGCGTGGATTTTCAAGAACGACTTCCATCTTGTCAGGATCGGTAATGAAGTAAGGTGATACATAACCACGATCAAACTGCATGCCTTCAACAACATCAAGTTCATCAGTGATACCACGAGCTTCTTCAACCGTGATGACGCCATGTTTGCCAACTTTATCCATTGCATCGGCAATCAAATCACCAATAGCTTTATCATTATTGGCAGAGATAGTAGCAACTTGTGCAATCTCAGCTTTGTCTTTGATTGATTTAGACATTTTGCCAAGTTCATCGACTACTTTTGTAACGGCAGCATCAATACCACGTTTAATATCCATAGGATTTGCGCCAGCAACAACGTTTTTCATGCCTTCGCGGAAAATTGCTTCAGCAAGAACGGTTGCGGTGGTTGTGCCATCGCCAGCAACGTCAGATGTTTTTGACGCTACTTCACGCACCATTTGTGCGCCCATATTTTCGAATTTGTCTTTCAATTCGATTTCTTTAGCGACCGACACACCGTCTTTGGTGATGCTTGGTGAGCCAAAAGATTTTTCGATTGCAACATTACGTCCCCGGGGGCCGAGTGTTACTTTAACAGCGCCAGCAAGTTGGCTTACGCCTTTAAGAATCTTATTGCGGGCTTCTTCGCCAAAAATAATTTGTTTTGCCATGATCTTTAACCTCGTATGTATTATTTTTCAACAATGCCGAGTAATTCGTCTTCACGCAGAATTAAGTAATCGTTGTTTTCAACTTTGACTTCGGTGCCTGAGTATTTACCAAAAATAACTTTGTCACCTTTTTTAACTTTAAGAGCTCTGATCGAGCCGTCATTCATAAGCTTGCCTTCACCAGTAGCGATGATGGCGCCCATTTGAGTTTTTTCTTGGGCTGTGTCGGGGATAATAATGCCTCCGGCAGTGGTCTGTTCGTTTTCAAGACGTTGTACCAGAACGCGGTCGTAGAGGGGCTTGATAGCAGCCGTCATGAGAAGATCCTCCAAAAAGGGTGTACTTTAAAACCACAATACTTAGAACACTGTTGAGTAATGTTTTGCCTTTCGCAAGGCAGAAAAGAGCATATGATAAAAAGAAAAAAAGTCAAACAATCTTTATAGCAAGACACTAAGATTTATTTATAGGAGCTAGAAGAGATTTATTGAGTCAATTATTCCGTACGGATACATCAATTTATTGCTGTTTGGTGCATTAAAGTGCCAGCTGCATATGTTGAATTCAAGATGGCATTTAATACAGCAGATTTTGTGATTGACAAATGGGGGCATGCACCATACATTTTTGGGGTAACTTTATATCACGTATTTTTTTTCGACACAATAAGGAGAGTTCTGATGCAAATTTATGTACGTTCAATAATAGTGCAGAGCTGCCTCGTATCTTTGTTTTGTGGGGCTCTCAATTGTACTGAAGTTCATACCAATGATAATTATTTATTCAAATCATATCCTGCACTTAAAGAGCGTGTGGGATATATTGCATTAGGAACGCTGCCAACCCCAATCCAAAAGCTTGAAAAAATAGGTTCATTAGTTGGGCATCAGAATCTTTACATAAAAGAGGATAACCAAAGTGGATCTTTATTTGGTGGAAATAAGGTTCGTAAGTTGGAGTTCTTATTTGGAGACGCTCTTGCTCATGGCGCCAAAGGGGTTCTGACGGTTGGGTATGCAGGCTCAAATCATACGTGTGCAACAGCAATGTATGCACATGAGATTGGATTGCGATGCATTTGTATGCATTTACCGCAGCTGCCAACGGCATATGCGCGTAGGAATCTTTTACTTTCTATGGCATATGGTGCAGAGCTTCATTTATATGAAACATGGGCACAGCGCGAGCGTGCGGTTCGTGAACGCAACAAAGTATTTAAAAGAGAAACCGGTACCTGTTTATATTTTATTGAATCTGGTGGATCTAACGAGATAGGGGCGCTTGGATTTTTGAATGCTGTTTATGAACTCAAAGATCAGATTGCACAAGGGATTATGCCCGAGCCTGATTATATTTATGTTGCGATTGGAAGCGTGGGGACTGCTGCTGGCCTGATTCTTGGTGTTCGTACTGCAGGATTAAAGAGCAAAGTTATTCCGGTTTGCATAGAGCCGGAGCTTTTTGAAGGTGAGCATGCATTGAAATTAAGTTCATTAGTGCGTATTACCAGCGAAGTGTTACATCGTATCGATCCAACATTTCCGCTGGTTGATATAAAACAATCTGAAATTCCTATGAACTACGATTTCATTGGTAAGGGATATGCTTATATTTCTCCGCAAGTCCATGAAGCAATGCAGCTGTTTCGAACTATTGAGGACATTAAGCTTGATGGTACCTATACGGGCAAAGCTTGCGCTGCCATGATGAAAGATTTAATGAGCGGGGAATTATCTGACAAGGTAGTGCTTTTTTGGAATAGTTTTTGCGATCGAGATTATTCTGAAATTACACGAGGGATTGATTATAAGCAATTACCGCAGTCCTATCATCAGTACTTTGAATGCGCTTTGCAGCCAGGAGATGAAGGTTTATAGTCGATGAAACAAGAGCCATTGGTTGGATGTCACGTTTCAATTGCAGGTGGTGTGCATACTGCATTTGCGCGAGCAGCATTGGTTGGTTGCACCACTTTTCAGATATTTACCAAAAGCAATCGTGTCTGGTTTGAAAAAAAGCTTTCTGACCAAGCTATTGAAAAATTTAAGCAAGAGGCTGCAGCGTCAACGATTAAATCAATTGTTGTGCATACCGGGTACTTGATTAATCTGGGCTCTGGCAAAAAAGAAACAGCTGAACTTTCAGCTAATGCGCTTTTAGATGAAGTTCGTCGATGTGAGCAACTTGGGTTGCATGATCTTGTGTTGCATCCTGGTTCTCATGTCGGTATAGGGGAAGAAAAAAGTATTGCCCAGATTGCGTATTATCTTGATAGTGTCATTGAAAGAAGTGCTGGTCTCGTGACAATAGTTCTTGAACTTATGGCAGGACAAGGAACAAGCGTTGCGTGCTCTTTTGAGCAATTACACAAAATTCGTTCGCTGTGTCATCACAAAAAACTCATTGCATATTGCTTGGATACCTGTCACGCCTGCGCCTCTGGATATGATATTGTTTCGGCTGATGGATATTACGCTATGATGCAACGATGTGAGCAGATACTTGGCCTTGAGCATCTTAAAGTAATTCATCTTAATGATTCTAAGGGCGTCGTTGGATCGCATGTTGACCGTCATGCGTCACTTGGGACCGGGGTAATTTCACTTGATGTTTTTGCGGCTATTATGAATGATCGGCGCCTGAAAAATATTCCAAAAATTCTTGAAACTCCTTCAGACGCCGCAATGAAATTGTGGGAACGCGAAATAGCGTTACTCAAAGAGATGACGGGAACTTAATTCATATACGTGATTGATGCGTGATCGAGAAGCTCTTTTTCAAAACTAGTAACAAATGTTTCGCTGCGTTCTTTTTGTATTGTTTGCTCAATATCTCTATAGCGCTCATCAAGCGTTTTGAGCCGCTTTTCTTTCTTGTCGACAAGCTTTATAAGTTGCGTTGTTTTTTCATCAGTTTCAATTGGTTTTGATATTTCGCCTGGTGCCATAGAAAGTACTTGCGCAAACTTTTCTCCGATATCTTCACGCGCAACCCAGCCAAGATCTTCCCACTCTTGTGGCTGTTTATTTTCGTCAACTGATGCCAGGTTGAGATGATATTCTTCTTTGGTGTATTCAGGATGATCTTTATAAAACGATTCAACCTCTTGGGTTGTAATCATTATTTTTTCACTTAATTCAGCACTTTTTGCTCGTTCAACAGCGCCGAGTCTTCCAAGCTGTGCTTTATACGATTTGATAGTGAATCCAAATTTTTTCAGCTGATCTTCAAATTCTACATCTGATAGATCGGAGAAATTATTTTGGAGCCTAAAGGTTGTAAGTTGTCGTTCAACATCGGTGGCAGAAGGAAGCATATGCATTTTAATTGCACGTTGGAACCAGAGTTCTTCTCTAATGAGTTCATCAAGAGAGTAGCGTTCACCTTCTTTTGCAATACGTGGTTGTGCAACGTCAGACTTGAAAAGTGGATTGCCTTCAACATAGGCAAGAATGCAGTCAAGCGTAACGCGTCGGGGAGCTTGGGGCGTGGTATCTTCACCAGCAAAAAGAAGAACTGAGAAATTTAAGGTGAACATACTGAGGAGTGAGGCATAAATCTTATTCATTATTACCCTTTATACCAAAACGAGGGGCGAGTCATAAAACTCGCCCCTCGTAATATGTGAGTATTCTAACAAGTTATTAAGCAGCTGTTGCACCGGCTGGTGTTGCTTGCTTGTCATTGCTTGCAACGTGGGTATCTTGGTTGCCTTTTGATTCTGGTGCTGGAGCAGCTTTGGTATCTTTGAAGTAGTCTTCGTTGATGACAACTTTCATTTCTTTTTTCAATTCTTCCATGCGTTTTTCAATAACGTCTTTGAATTGATTATTTTTGAGCATAGCTTCGATATGCGTCTTAACTTCATCAACGCCGAAAATAACGGTGTCTTTTTTGTCCCAAGCTTTAACAACCCAGAACTCTTTACCAACTTTGATTTTTTCAACACTTGGAAGCTTGGTGAGACCAAGTACGGTTTCCTTAACAGGAGCTGGAACTACTTCCATTTGGAAACCACCGCGAGCTTCTTTGCTCACGCGACCAAAGTCTCTGAATTTGCCTGCTTTATCAGCTTTAGCAAGTTTTTCGAAACCTTCAATATTGTGTTTTGCTTGTGCAAGGAATGCATTTGCTTGCGCTTCACTGTCAAAGCGTGAGCCCATAGCAAGAACGCCGCCAGCTACTTTGACGAAGCGCTCTTTGTTGTCATTGTAGTACTTGGTGATGTCGGCATCAGCAACCTTAATGCCATCATAAATTCTCTTCTCAAAGAGTTGAACTTTGATTGAGCGTTTTACTTGGTCTTTGAGTTCATTGAAAATCTTGATAAATTCTGGATCGTTCTCGATGCCATTCTTGTCAGAAAATTTTTCAATAACTGATTGCATAGCGAGTTGTTCGAGAAATCTGCGCTTTAGTTCATTAGGAAGTGATTCTGCAGAAGCGCCTTTGAAATAAGGATTAGACTGAAGCATTTGATGAAGATTGTTTTTGTATTCGCCTTCAGTAACCGCTGATTCGCCATTAATCGAGCACAATGTTATGCCTGATTTGCTTGCTGTTTCAGCACGAGGCTCCAAAGATTCCTTTTTCTTAAGTATGTCGCAACCAGTTGCAAGCATCAATGATGCCAGAAGAGCTGAGCCCTTAACTAAGTTTTTAGCCATTGTGTCCATATGCGTTAGCATCCCCTTGGTTATAAATGGTTAAACCGTTTTTCTTTACCTTCATAAGTACGTATACATGCATTCAAAGCTTATGTTTGAAAAATGCAACATTAATGCTAACATAGTTCGATAATTTTTCAAGGAATCAAAAAGAGTGGTGAAGTAAGTGTAGTTATTGCAGATTATACAGCATTTATAGCGAAGGATGATCGTGGAAGCAAAAGCAAAAATTTCTTTTTGGGCAGCAGTACTTATTAGCATTAATATTATTATTGGTGCAGGCATTTTTGCGGGACCGCAACGTATAACAGAACTTGCGGGAGATCTTGGATTTTTAAGCTGGGGCTTAGTTGCGGTTTTGTTATTTCCTATTGTATGGGGAGTTGTTCAGGCTTCACGCGTATTTCCTGGAGAGGGTGGCTTTTATAATTATTGTTCTCAAGGCATGAACAAGCTTATGGGTTTTGTGGCTCAATGGTGTTACATGCTGGGTTACCTGGCGACGGCTGCAGCAATTACTGCGGCATTGCGTAACGACTTGGTACAACGTTATAGCCTTAATTTTATTGCTGAGCATCCATACCTATTTAACGCGATTGTTGTTGCCTTTTTTACAGTGCTTAATCTTTTGGCACTTGGGGTTATTAGCAAGCTTCAGAGCATTATTACTATTTTCAAACTGTTGCCTTTATTCTTCATTGTTGGATTGTTGATTTTTTATTGGAATCCAACTGCAGTAACGTTTGGCGGCGTTCAGTTCTCCGGCCTTCGTTTAGCGATTCCAAGCGCTTTGTTTGGTTATTGGGGTTTTGAAGCCTGTTGCAGTTTGGGACATCTTTTGGAGGGTGGCCCTCGACAGGTCGGAAAAGTTGCTCTTACCGCCTTTGGCCTGGTGACCGTGACTTATATGTTG
>JBAZHB010000020.1:14095-18130 GCA_041652535.1 Candidatus Babeliales bacterium | reverse complement strand
AAGGCCAATCATTTCTTTCAGAAAGAAGTGTTAACGATGTTCCATCGAAACTATAGAGATAGAGAATATTAGCATCCAAATTTCCAACTGCCACAAAGTTTCCACTCGGATGCCACGCAGCAGTGGTAAGTGCCCAATCATCACTAACCGACTCTGAGGTACGAAACGTTAATGATGTTACCGTCAACGTAGGATCGGTTTTTATCTGTACACGGTCATCAAGGCTCACCGTACCCGCCGTTAATCTCCAGCCAGTAGTGGTTGTTTGCAGCGTGCAACCGTTCAAATATAAAACAGATGTTTCATCAGCCATTTTTATAAAGTTGTTATTGGTATACGTGTTCTTCAGCGAGTATGGTGCATCAGTGTAGGTTGCAGGCGCAATTGAAAGAGTCACTGCATGATCAATATATAAGCATGAGTTCTTGGTTATAAAACTTGGCGCCGGAGAATTATAAATAAATGGTGAGGTTCCCGTAATCACCACATCGTTGTGCACAAAGAGTTGTCCGCCTAAAAATAAAAAATCTCCTGCTGGCGCAAACACCACATTATCAAGCGCTAATTTACTGTTAAGAGCTCCACAACGCAGTGCAGGCAGCGTTGGCGCATTACGCGTTGTTTTGATCGTTGCATTGGCAATCGTCAATGTCACATTGGTATCAACAAATATTTCTGCATTCTCGCCGATAATAAGTTCATGACCTTGTGCATCAAGAATTGTATCGCCATTAAAATGCAAGACTTTGCCCGCTGGAATTCTAAAATCTCCATTCAAAATCAAGGTGTGCCCGCGGCCGTCAATGTTGCCACCAGTTGTCAGTGTTACGCCAGAATCGAACTCAAGGTCTTTGAGCATCCGAATGGTGCTGGTCTCACGCAAATCAATACCACCTGATATGGTAAACAGCACATCCATGTTGACGCATGATTGTGGCATTACCGTAAAACCATCATTGAAGCGCACAAAACCTTGGGCGAGCGCTCCATTATGAAATACAAAATTTTGTGTGACGTAGGCAGTTTGATTGTTATAGGCCGTGATGCTGTTTGCGGATAGTGAGTGAATAAAAAGTGTGATGAGTCCGATATAGACGGCGTGAAAATACTTCATTTTCTTTTTCTCCTTTTTTACTTTTTTTATCGATGATTTCCCATTTTTTATTGCTCTTCATCACCCAATAGTACGGCATTTATCCCATCATAGCTCATAGCACCAAATAAATTGACGCGAGCACCAGCAAGAACATTAACGCGGGCATCATACGTACTTCCCTTGGCGCTGTCGCCAAAAACGATGCTATTAGAAAGAGCTTGGGTTATCGTATTGTTTACATAATCACATGTATAAACCTCTTCATGGCCGGTACCAGCTATTTGTCCGCCGATGGCAAGATATCGCCCATCGGGCCTCCAACTCACCGTATTAACAGCAGCCCCAACAAAATCTATAGATGACACGGGGGTTAAAGATGATCCGGAAAAAGCATAGACTTCTACTTCATTCTCGCTTATTGCCCCTGTTCCACAAATAGCAATATATCTGCCATCAGGGCTCCAATTCACCATATTAACACTAGACCCAGCATCCCCAAAATCTGTAGATGACACGAGGGTTAATGATGAACCAGAAAAAGAATAGATTTGTATTTCATTACCACTCGTTGGGCCACTTCCCACAACAGCAAGATATCTGCCATCAGGACTCCAATTTACACCAAAAACAATACCCCCATAATCTAGAGAAGTAACGAGGGTTAAAGATGAGCCATCAAAAGCATAGACTTGTACTTCATTGCCGCCTGTTGGTGCATTGCCGCCAATAGCAATATATCTGCCATCAGGGCTGCAATTCACCGTATAAACAACACCTCCATAATCTAGAGAAGCAACAAGGGTTAAAGATGAGCCATCAAAAGCATAGACTTGTACGTCATCCCCGCTTATTGGCCCTACTCCACCAAAAGCAAGATACCTGCCATCAGGGCTCCAATTCACCGTATAAAAAGCATTCCCATAATCTATCGAAGCAACAAGGGTTAAAGAAGAACCATTAAAAGCATAGACCTGTAACTCTTTGCCGCTTGTTGGTGTTTTTCCACAGATAGCAAGATACCTACCATCTGGACTCCAATTTACACCCAAAGCATAAGAGCCATAATCTAGAGAAGTAACGAGGGTTAAAGATGAGCCATCAAAAGCATAGACTTGTACTTCATTTCCGCTTGTTGGGCCATATCCACTGATAGCAAGATACTTGCCATCAGGGCTCCAATTCAGTGCAACAACAGAAGTTCCATAATCTTGTTTGGCGCGAAGTGTGATAGACGTTAACGTCAACGTTGTGTCACTGCGGCATGCAACTTTATTATCAAAAGCAATAGTTCCTTTAGTGAAACGACATCCAGTCAGGGTTGTCTGTAAACTGCAACCATCAAAAACTAACATTGAAGTTGCATCAGACATGCGTATAAAGTTGTTATTGGTGTAAGTTGTTTTAAGGGTGTATGGCGCATCAGTAAAAGTTGCAGGAGCAACGCTCAAAGTGGTATTGATATCAAAATACCAACAAGCACCTGAGGTTATATAACTGGGCATTGGTGAGGTATAAATAAATGCTGAGGTTCCAGTTACTGCAACATCATTGTGAATAAATAATTGTCCCTGAGGAAATAAAAAATTACCAACAGGGGTAAAGGTAACATTATCTAACGCAAGCTTGCTTGTTTGTGCTCCGCAGCGAAGTGGGGGAAAGGTTAAGGCATGTTGTTGATTGGTTACGAGCATATTACAGAGTGTTAGCGTAACATTGGTATCAACAAATATTTGTGCGTTGGCTCCTATGGTAAGTTTATTACCTTGTCCATCAATAATCGTATCTCCACTAATATGGAGAACTTTACCAGTAGGAATGGTTAAGTTTCCATTCAATATAATGGCATGCCCATAGCCTTTAATATTTCCGCCAGAACTCAATGTTACTGCTGAATCGAATACACAATCTCGAAGGAGTTTCATCGTTCCTGTTTCACGTAAATCAATGGCGCCTGAAACAGAAAATAAAAGATCCATTGTTGCACACGCATCGGGCAGTACGGTAAAACCGTTACTAAGGCGGACAAAACCTTGCGCTATATCATTTTTACGGAACACGTAATTATTTGCTTGATAGTTAGTTGTGTTACTTGTGTAGATAAGACTAGTTGCACCACTATTGGTAACATTTAATAACTGCACCAATATCACTATGAGGCAGAAAAAGAATTTCATAGGATCCTCTTCCTTTTTGCTAGGCTCCGTTGATTTTTACGTTATTCTCTCCTCCGATTTTTGACGTCGTCCCCGCGCAGGCGGGGACCCAGAGTTTCCATTTGTTTATCTGGATACCCGCTTTCGCGGGTATGACTCTGATGAGGGAATGACTCCTGAACCAAAATGCTCCGTTGTCATAATCAGCTCACGTTATCGTAAAGCATTCTACCTGTTAGATTCACGCTTGCTCCCGGCATCAATCTTAGATGTGCGTCATACGCACTTCCCTTAGCGCTGTCGCCCAAAACCATGCTGTTGGTAAGTGATTGCGGCGTTGTGATATTAACATAATCACTTTTATAGACTTCAATTTTTTCATGTCCGGTACTAGATGTATCCCCTCCAAGGGCAAGATATCTGTTATCAGGACTCCAGTTCACACTTCTAACACCAGTTCCATAATCCTGTAACGTTCGAAGTGTAATGGAAGTCAATATCATCGTCGTATCGCTTTGATATGCAACCTTACCATCAAAAATAATCGTTCCCTTGATTAACCGCAAAGCCACGTGCATCAAGAATCGTATCGCCGTTAAAATGCAGAACTTTGCCCGCTGGAATTCTAAAATCTCCATTCAAAATCAAGGTGTGACCACGGCCGTCGATGTTGCCACCAGTTGTAAGCGTTACACCAGAATCAAACTCAAGATCTTTGAGCATCCGAATGGTACTTGTTTCACGCAAATCAATGCCGCCAGAAACAGAAAAAAGTAAGTCAAGATT
>JBAZHB010000020.1:0-14085 GCA_041652535.1 Candidatus Babeliales bacterium | reverse complement strand
GTACGAATCCTTGGGCGAGGGCTTCGTTATGAAATACAAAATTTTGTGTGACGTAGGCAGTTTGATTGTTATAGGCCGTGATGCTGTTTGCGGACAGTGAGTGAATAAAAAGTGTGATGAGTCCGATATAGACGGCGTGAAAATATTTCATCCTCTCTTTCTCCTTTTTTACCCAAAAGTTGGTTATATATTCCTTTTATCTAACCACGTTAACATATGCAATAACGTAATGTTAATAATAAGCCCAACGAGTATTGACATTGCAGCACTTACATAAGAGTTATAGTGTTGGATCAGTATCCCCAATGTTGCGAATGCACATGATGCGGAAAATAATGTTGGTAGCGAAAGACTAAGTTGGCTTTTTACTACGTCAAGATGATAAGCTCCTGAGGTTGTTGCTGTCATGAGCATGACATCTGCTATTGGTGAAACATGGTTGCCGACCACAGAACCAGAAACAATGGCGCCGATAAGTGCAAAAAGGAATGGGCTAGCTGAAAGATCGAGAGGGGTGTTTATGCCGAGCAACGATGGCAGCATGCCTAGGCCTAGTGGAATGAGCATAGTCATGGTGCCCCATGCCGTGCCCATGAGCATAGCAATGGTTGCCGCTAAGAGGAAAAAAATAAGAGGGAGGAGTTGTAGGTTCATATAGCCTGATAATATGCCGGCCAGGTAGTTGCCGGTTTGCAGATCTTTATAAAGCATAACGCTTAGTGTCCATATAAAGAGTAACGTTAGTGCGGTGCTCACCTGGGATGATACGCCCTCGGTGATGATTCCACCTAGTGCTTTGAGCGAAATTCTTGAACGCATAATAAAGAATACAAGCGTTGCAATGACGGTAAAAAGCCCTCCATAGAAAAATGCTGCTGGAATAACATCGCCATTGATCGATCTAAGAAGTGTATTGTGGCCTCCAAAAACTATCCAGTCGCCGAGGTACAAGATTGATCCAAAGATCGATGCAAAGAGTAAAATTATGGGAAAAAGGAAATCGATGAGGGTACTGGTTTGAGCTGGCGGTATATCTGCTGATCTACGTAGGATTGGTGCTTTACCACCAAAAAGGTTCCCTGTGATTTGTGCGATATGTTCCTGTTGCGCAATAATGCCATATGAAAGTCTTCGTGATACCAGGTACCATAAAGAGAAGACAACTACGGGGACGTAGAGCATGTAGGGAATGCTGCGTATGTAAACTGCAAATGGTTCAGCAGCTACGAGCGTTGATGCAGTTACTTGAGTGGATACCCCCGCGCTACGAAGTTGTGTAAGAATAAAAGCAACCCATGTTGAAAGAGGTGCGACGATGGAAAGCGGTGCGGCTATAAAGCTAACGAGTACGGCAAGCTTTGCGCGTGGAACCTTGAATTGATCGGTTACCGGTTGCATGATGGCCCCAACGGTCAAGCATGGAAAATAGTCATCGATAAAAAGAAGTATTGAGAGCAGCAATGAAGAGCGTTCGGCGCCTTTGGGTGTCGTAATTCGTTTCATAACAAAATTGCTGTAGGCGTGAGCAGCTCCTGAATGTTGAATGACAGCAGTGAGAATTCCAATGATAAACAGAAATGCGAGGATAAAAAGATAATAGCATGATGCTATTCCATGCCACGACGTGAGTTGCATCAGTTCTGTCTTTTCAAGAAATCGTAATGCTATCAAATGAATCGCTGGGAAAATATTAAAGTCACAGGCAATAAGAGCTGCGCTTATGATACCAGCAACAAGAGCTGGGCGTACACGACGTGTTATGGTTGCTAGTGCAATGACAATGAGTGATGGGAGAATTACGAGCCATGAATGAGTCATACCGATTCCTTCTGAGTAGAGTTTTTATATGCTTCTAAAAAAATAGCATGATACTGCGCGACAACGCGATCTATCGAAAATTTTTCATCAATAAGAATTTGTCCTGCGCATCCTATGATTTCAGCGAGTTGAGGGTTTTGATACAGTATTCCAAAAGCCCGCGTGAGCGGGCGGATGTCTCCTGGTTGTACCAAAAATCCATGAATACCATCAGTAATAACATCGTGATTGTGATCTGCATGCGTGGTAACAACCGGAATGCCGCAACTGAGAGCTTCCAAAAGGGCAAGCGAAATTCCTTCGCTTTGAGATGAAAGCGCAAAACAATTAAAGAGGGGATAAAAACGAGCGGGATTGGATTGTTCCCCAGCGAAGATAACGTGGCGGGATATTCCAAGCTCCTGCGATAACTCTTTAAGTTTTTCTAATTGTGAGCCACTGCCTACTAATACCAGTTTGAGCGGTCGTGTGAGCGGTGTTGTTGAATGCAACAGAGCAAATGCTTTGATTAAAACGTCATATGATTTAATAGGTTCAAGCCGCCCAACTGAGCCAATGACAAAGGTGTGGTCCGGGATGCCTAACTCTTGACGTGTTAAGGGATGTTCATGCGATTGTTGTCGTAATGCATGAGCATCAATACCATTTTGTATAACAATAAGGCTATGGTGTAATATTTGTTGACGCTGCGCATCGTGAAGAGTGTTGATAACGTGATCGCGATATGTATCACTGACTGTGTTGGCGACTGCGATGGTGAAATGTGAAAGATGCGCAGTTTTTCGGTTAATAAAACTTCGTAAGGCCCCTTCATGTCTGCAGTTGCCATGCAGGTCGCTGACAACGGGAATGTTATAATGGTGGCCAATAAGCCTGCCGATTATATTTGCTGACCATAATGAGGTATGTATGACATCAGGCTTTGTCTTTTGTGTAAGTTGGGCAAGGCGATAATAAAGCATGGGATCATAACGATGCAGCAACCCATGCAATCGATACGTTGGAATTCCCAAAGCTTCTATGACCTTTCTGCAGGGGCCATCATGAAAATAGGCAACATGGTGCTGAAATTGCTCCGTATGCATTTTAGAAAGTAATGCACACAATGCTCGTTCAGCACCGCCAATCTTAAGGCTGGTTATAAGATGAAGAATCTTCAACGGATGATGTTGAGAAGCGTCATTTGGGACGGGGATACCCCGCGCAGTTATTCGTCATTGCCAGCATCCTCAGGTGGTGTAGGTGCACCGCCATTATCTGTTTCTTTATCAATAAAAGCCATAAGGCGTTGGCTGCGTGATGGATGACGAAGTTTGCGTAGAGCTTTGACCTCAATCTGACGAATACGTTCACGAGTGACCGAAAAATCCTTACCAACTTCTTCAAGCGTGTGCTCAGAAGCAACGTCAATTCCAAAACGCATTTTAAGGACTTTCTCTTCGCGTGGCGTTAGGGTCTTGAGGACCTCGCGAACTTTTTCTTTTAGGTCTTCGTTGATTACCGCATCGACTGGTGAATATTCGTTTTCATCTTCAATGAAATCTTTAAGATAGGTATCGTCACTGTCGCCAACGGGCGTTTCAAGCGATACCGGCTCTTTAGAGATCTTGATAATGTTTTTAATTTTCTTCTCATCAAGATTAAGCTCTTTTGCAAGCTCTGCATATGAAGGATCATGTCCTTTTTCTTGGACATACGTGCGAGTGATTTTATTGATCTTGCTGAGCGTCTCAACCATGTGTACTGGTACACGGATGGTGCGCGATTGATCGGCAATAGCACGCGTTATAGCTTGGCGAATCCACCAGGTGGCATAGGTCGAAAATTTAAAGCCACGTTCAAATTCAAATTTTTCAACTGCTTTAAGAAGACCAATGTTGCCTTCTTGGATAAGATCCAAGAAATGCAGACCGCGATTAATGTATTTTTTTGCAATGTTGACAACAAGGCGAAGGTTAGCGCGTGCAAGATCATCTTTTGCTGATTTATCTTTGGCTTGTGCAACCATGAACTTTTTGAAAAGTTTGACGATTCTTTCTTGAGGAAGGCCAGCTTCACCTTCGACTTTTTTGATCATTTTGTTGCCGCTACGAATGGTAGCATCCAACAACGCAAGCTGTTCAAGATCTTCTTGGGTAGGCTTTTTAAGGCTTTGATAAAATTTAAATTTAACTTCGGCAGCCTTAATTTCCTCTTCTTTTTCTTGAATCTTGTGAAGAATTTTTTCGATTTTTTTGCCAAATTTTCTAATTTGTTTATTAGAAATTTTAATGGCACGAATACCTTGAACGACCTGATTGCGATTTTCTTCAACCGCTGCCAACATTTCTTTTTTCTTCTCTTCAGAATCAAGTTGGTTGCGGTATGAACGGTAAATCTTATCTTCGTTGGTAACGATATCTTTAATATGCTGAATTGCTTTCAGAAGCTTTTGTTTTTCTTCTTCGAATTTTGGTGAATTATCTTCATCAAAATCTGAAAACTGAATAAGGTCTTTAAGGAAAAGAGGATCTTTGGTGATGCGTTCTTCAAATCCCATTAAATCTTTGGCGACAAAAGGGAACTGGGATATTGCTTCGATAGATTCTCGTTTGCCACTGGCAATTTTATCTGCAATGACTTTTTCAGTTTCCTTATTGAGCAATGGAATCTTGCCAATTTCTTTAAGATAAAGTTTTACAGGGTCATTGAGTTGACTTGGTTCAAGAAGCCCTTTAAGCCGTTCGAGGTCTTTTTCAACATATTCTTCTTCAGAGAGTTCACTTGAGAGTTCTGCGCTTT
This sequence comes from Candidatus Babeliales bacterium, assembly GCA_041652535.1. GTDB lineage: Bacteria > Babelota > Babeliae > Babelales > RVW-14 > UASB124. Next base: position 9,486 of record JBAZHB010000020.1, on the reverse strand, counting down.
CAAGCGTGTTTTCAATATCAGGTGATATTCCCTCCGTTGCAGGCGCTGAAATTTCGCCAGCGATGAGGCCTTCGATATCTTTGGGGCTAGATTCGAGCTCATCTTGCAAGATAAGATCAATGTTTTCGCGTTCTAATATACGTACAAGATCGTTAGAATCTTCCTCGTTGAGCTTATGACGTTGATTGAAACCAACTAATTCTTCATATGTGATAACACCTTCGCTACGACCTTTTTCAATAAGTGCAGCTACTTGTTTTTCAATGCTTTTAAGCCCTTGGGTTACATTTTCTCCATCAGGAAGTGCAATAGCATGTTCTGCTTGTTCTTCGACTGGTACATGTTTTGTAATAACAGGTTTTTTAGCAGTGGCTTTTACTGCTTTAGTAGGAGTTGGATGAACCTGCTTTTGTGCTAGAGGTTGTTTTCCCGAAACCTGCTTTTTAACAGGCGCTGGCGCAATAACGACTGGCGTTTTTTTTGCAAGAGATGGAGCTTTAATGATCGGTTTTTTTGCCGCAATAATTAACTTCTTTTGTGGCTGGGGAGTTGCTTGTTTTGGCGCCGGTTTAATAACTTTTTTGACGACATTTTTAATAGAGCTTACTGCTTTTGAAAAAATACTTTTTTTATTGGCTACAGGCGTTTTAATAGCCTTCTTTTTAGCAGAGGCCTGCGAGGTCTTGCTTTTTGATGCCTGCAAAGATGATTTTTGAAGGTGTTTATTTTTTTTATTCTTCATTATTTTTGCCCCTGCCTTGCAAAATTTCTTGCTTTAACTGCCCGAACCGTTTTAAAAGATCATTTACTTTTTGCTGATCGCCCGCTCGTTGCGCAGCGAGTATTTCATCCTTGGTTTCCTTAACGACACGTTGCCAATGAAGACGATAAAAACGTGCAAAAAGATGTTGAAGTGCATCGTGACAATTTTGTCCGTTATGCCGCATAATTGCACGTAGCGTCCACTGTCGCAACGGTACGTCAAGTGTTTCAAGGAACTGAGTAATATCAAAGTCTTTTGTTTCAATTTGTAATATTTTATCGTATACCGCATGCGCCGATGCTGAAAGATGTTGATAAATATCATGCGGTAAGTGGCTAAATGCCTTTATTTTCAAACTATTCATTATAGCAGCGAAAATTTTTTCCTCTAGTACTATATGTTCAGGAAGCCTATTTGTTTGTCCCTGCTGTTGATGAGTGGAATTAGAAGGACCTACTGTAGCTTGGGTGCGTTCAATGAGGTTTTTGAGCGAACTGAGCGGAAGAAGCGTTATCTGGGCAGCTCGTTGCAATAAAAGATCCTGCTTGAACGGGTCACTAACTTTAGCGAGGAGAAGCGCAATTTTTTCTGCGATCGCAAGCTTTTGGGCTAGCGGTTTGTGGGCAAAATCTGAACCGGTAGCCGTGATAAAGAATGAGAAAATGTCCTGAGCTTGGACGATAAATGGGTCAATGGGACGATTTTCAGCTAGTAATGAGGCGGGATCATGCTCAGGAGGAAGGATAATAACTTTGAGCTCAATGTTAACGTGCCAGCATAGCTCTGCCAGGCGTAATACTGCTTTTTGCCCTGCTGCATCACCGTCATAAAGAATGTAAATGGTGTGGGCGAGGCGTGAGAGCATTTTAAGGTGATCCAGGGTGCACGCAGTTCCGAGTGTTGCAATGGTATTGGGATATCCATGTTGTGTCATGGCAATGCAGTCCATATACCCTTCAACAAGAAAACAGTGTTGTTTTTCTTGAAGCGATTTTTTAGCCAAATCAAGGCCAAAAAGAAGTTTGCCTTTCTCAAAACCATGTGATTCTTTGCTGTTATAGTATTTAGGTCGTTGATCACCAGGCTTAAATATTCTTCCGCCAAAACCGCAGTATTTTCCCATCGCATTTTTTATAGGGAAAATTATGCGTTCTTCAAAGGGGGAAAAAAAACCTGGATGAGCTTCGATAAGAATCCCATAGGTAAGTAGGTCATGGATAAGAAAATTTTGGTTTTTCATATCTTTGATAAATCGGTTTACCGTTGCAATTCCACTTCCAAAATAACCAATCTCAAAGGACTCTATGGTTTGTTTACTTACTGAACGCTTTTGTAAATAACTAAGAGAGGCTTTATCATCATGTAATGCGTTGTGCATCCATTCACTGACCGCTTTGCAAAGTGCAAAATACCGTTCTCGTTCATCGCGTTGTTGGGTAGATAAGGTTCCCCCACCATGGGCATGAGTTATGCTTGCAGGAATAACCAAATTGTATCGCTCAATAAGGAGTTGGGCGGCTTCGATTTGAGGGAGATTTTCTTTCCGCGCAACAAAACCTATCACATCACCGGTTACATGGCAGCCAAAACAGTAAAAGATTTTCTTGTCAGGACTTACGGTAAATGATGCATCTTTTTCGGTATGAAAAGGACAGGGGCCTTTTAAATAGTTTCCTGCCGGCTTAAGGGATACCGATTCGGCAATAACGTCGACAATTGAAATGTGCTCTTTGATGAAAGCAAATAGCGACATGTTTTTTATTCACAAAATTACGGTGCTGACTGAGTAATATTTCTACGATGTATGATCCGTAACAATATTCCGGTAATTATCAAACCAATAAGCGAAAAAACTTGTACTTGAGAGATAGTTAATTTTCCATCAAAAAACGATGCTACAAAAGGATCACGATCTCCTCGCCAGAAGTCGATAACAAATCGTGCGGTATTTTCGAGTGCCAGATAAGCACACAACATCGAGCCATGATGATTAAGGAGGCGTTTTGAAAATCCCATGAGAATAAAAAATATCGTGAGCGATGCCAGGCTGGTGTAAAGTTGTGCAGGGTGAAGGGGGATGTTGAGTGGGGCTTCACCATGAGGATTGGTAAAGGTAATTGCCCACCATATATTGTGAGCAGGGGCTCCATGGCAACATCCGGCTCCAAAACAGCCTAGTCGTGCAATTGCTTGCATAAGCGGCGCATACAAAGTGGCGAGGTCGAGCATAGGCAATACAGGAATTTTATGGGAATAAAGGCGGAAAGGGACGATGGTAAGTACTCCAAAAATTGCGCCGATAACCGTAAAACCACCAATCCACGGATAAAAAATTTGAAGCCAGTTATCAGCAAATTGATTGAGGTTGGTCAGAACATAGAGCAACCGGCCCCCTGCAATTCCACTTACAAGGCCAAGTAAAACAATATCTAAATATTCTTCAGTTCCAACTAGCTTTTTGCGTAATGGATGTCGTGTGGTCAAAAATAAAAAGGCCAAAAAGCCAACAGCAATCATAACTCCATAGGTGTGAATCCATACAGGACCATAGATATGAAAAAGTCGTGGATACATGCCGGCCTCCGTGTGAATGAAAAAATTATTTAAAGGCTTTTTAAAGGTGGCGCTCAGTGTAGCATGAAATATTTTTTTGGTCAGTTTATGTAAAGAGTAAGGTGCTTTTTAAAACACCTTACTCTTTACATGTTTGGCTATTCAGGTTGCTCAAGCAACTCTTTGAGTTTAGAATCGGTGGTAAGATCTGCGGCGGTTTCGCTATCATTATTTTTGATTGATGCAGATGCGCCATGCGCCAACAAATATTCTGCCATTTCATAATTATTATACTTTGCTGCATGCATTAGAGCAGTAGATCCATTGCTATCTTGTGCGTTGATAAGCGCCCTAAATCTTGGGGTAGTAGTAATATCATGAAATGGCAATATGCATTCTGAAATAAGTTCTTCAGGACACCTTGGCCAAGCATCATAAATATTTTGTTTCGCTTCTAATTCAATTATGCGGCAGTGAGTATCAATTACGAGCGACAGAATTTTTAAATTATTGTTTTTCGCTGCAAGAATAAGAGGTGTTTCTTGTGCCTTTGCTGTTTGGCAGTTGACGGCTAGAGGGTGCTTGGCAAGGATTAATTTTGTTAATTCTATTTTATTTTGTTCGATTGCTTCTACTAATGCGCCTGCAGGATCTGCATGTATACTATCAAGCCAGCCATTAAGTATTTTACTTAATGTGTCAATGTTAGGATCTGTTGTATTTATTCCCTTAAAGAATGCGATCTCAGCTTTTTTGCGTCTATCACTTTCAGTTTGATTCTCTTCAATTGTAGGCGTGCAAGGAGCTTTTCGTTTCATGCTGAACAAAGAATTACTACAGAAGACAAGCGTAAAAAGTGCGCATGATACAACACGTGATGCTTGAGCAAAATGTTCCATGTTCCAATCCAATTAGTTAGTATAAAATGATCTATTTTGTGCGTAACAACAGCAATAAAATCACTAGCGATTCTGTGCATACAATAATAAAGGGCTAGAACTATAGCGTGTGTGGAGAAAAAATCAATACAGGAATATGGGAAAAGCTGCTAGCAATTGTCAGTTAAATGTTACGGTAGCGTGCTTTTTGAGCGCTTGCCATACAATATCATTATTGTTGATGACATCCTGCTGTTCAATCACCGTAAATAATTCCGGATATTGTTCAGCCATTGCACGAGCATTATAAACTTGATGGTCGGTGGTTGATGCCACCAAAGGAATGACGATGCATGGTTTTTTGAAAAATGCTATCTCAAACAACGTTCCAGCTCCTGCCCGGCAGAGAATGATGTCGGCCAGCACATAATATTCATGTACGCGTTCATCATAGCTGAAGGTAATGGCAGGGATATTATGTTCGGTGTAAAAGTTGTTCCATTGGTGTTCTTGAAAAGCCCCTGTCTGATGAATAATCTGAAGATTGCTTCCCGAAGCCTCTTGTTCAATAAACTTCTTAATAAGATCATTAAGCAGCATTGACCCTTGCGAACCACCAAGAACAAAAATTGTTTTTCGCGATTCATCAAACTGTTGTGATTGTGATCGTTGCGTAAGCATTAAGTTAATGCGCGCAATAATATCATGCTTATCAATTGTGCGATGATGTTGATCAAATCGGAGTGGGTAGGGCGTTGTAACGCATTTATACGAAAAATCTTTTTTATAGGCGTAACATTTTGTCTGCGCTTGAGGAAATGTGGTATGTATGACGTGTGCAAAGGGGAGAAGCGCTCGCACGGCTTTACCTGGAATAACGTCAAGATTATATACTTCAACACGTCGACGGCAGCATCGGGTAGCGATGCAGAGCGGAAGCGCCAAAAGTCCGCCCGTACTGATAATTTTTTCGGGACGATAAACAAGATTATAGCCAATACCCAGGCAGGTAAAAACGAAACTACGTAGTGCAATCAATGGAATAAGCCACCATCGACGGCGCGAAAATTGTGGTAACGAAAGATGAATGACTTTGGTTATAAACTGATGGTTTCTGAAAATCTTTTTTTCAAGCTCACTTGTTCCAGTAAAAAATATGATTGATCCCTGCGGATTCTTTTCGTGCCACTGCTGCGCACATTGAATTGCTGGTATTATGTGTCCGCCAGAGCCAGCTGCAACAACAAAGAGCGTGTTTGTACTCATTGTTTTTTGTCCTTTTGTGCTAATGCCAAATGCTCAAGAATAGTTGCATCTTGAGGTGCTTGTTCTAATGCTTGTTTGAAAAGTTGTGTGGCGGTTTGATAATCACCGCGTTTGAGCAAGATATAACCTTTGGTGTCAAGATAATAGGCGCAATGGGGTACTTCGCTGAGTGCTTGTTCGCTGAGCTTGAGCGCCTCATCAAGATGTTGTCCCTTCTGCGCATAATGATAGGCAAGTAGATTGAGTGCCGAAGGATATGCTGGTGAGCATTCTGTGGCAGCACGTAATGCTTGTTCAAGTTTATTATGTTCTTTTCGAATAAAATGAATATACCCAACATGAAACAATGCTTTTGATTTTAATTCAGGATCTTGAGCGATATTGGCTACACGGTGATAGTAACGAAGCGCAGCTTCTGAATCATTATTTTCAGCTGATAAATCTGCTATTGCAGCAAGGACACTAAGCTGTGGTATGGTGCTATTTTTTTCAATCTTTTGAAGCGTTTGGATAAGCCGTTCAAGCGGTACATGTGGCTTAAGTAAGAGTAATGCATGTATGGCAGATTGATCTTCGGGGTATGCTTGAATCCAATCATGTACATATGCAAGTAGATCATCGATTCTTTTGTTGTTAAGTAAAATTTCCATTTTTAATAGACGTGCTTTGGTAAATGTTGGGCAGAGCTTGAGCGATTCGTCGGTGCATGCAAGTGCTTTGTCGGCATTGCCGATCTTGAGTTCAAGGAGTGCGCGATCAAAGAAATATTCAGGCGTTCTGGTTTTGACACGTTTAAGGTAGTTTAATGCTTCTGCAAATCGTTGTTGTGAAAAAAGTAATTGTATAAGTTGCTTTTCGATGTCTTCATCGCCACCGACAAGATCAATGAATTTCTTGTAGCCATTAATGGCGTCATTAACCCTGCCCATCTGCTCCAAAAGCATTGACTTAAAAAGCCACCCATGGTCGAAGCGCGGAAATAATTTAAGGCTTGTTTCGATACTTACAAGAGCTTGCGGTAGTTTGTTTTGATGAACTAAAATTTTTGATCGTAGAAAATAAAAAAGAAAATGTTTTTGCTTGAGCGCTGGATTTGCTAAACACGTATCGATAAGTTTATGCGCTTTAGAAAGATCATTATTTTTTATGTATGCCAACGTTGAAAAATAAGCGACATGATCATTATCCGGATGCTGTGCTGCTAGTTTGGTAAAAATGCGTTCGGCGTCATTATTTTTTCCCGTATTAAGATAAGATTGAGCCAAGGTTAGTTGTACTTGGATATCTTGTCCGAGCACATTATCAAATATTGGGGCTTTAGATTCGTAAATAGTTGCTACCGTTTTGAACTGTCCTGTATCAGCAAGTAGTTGAAAAAGGTCGCCATAGGCATGAGGCGATGGGTCGCTTTTAAGTAGTTGCTTATACGTTTTAAGAGCAGGGGCTGCTTGTCCCGATGCATGTTGATAGGTGGCAAGCAAATATAAAAAATAGAGATCCTTTTTATCGGTATTTTCTTTGACGAATTCAATGGTTGTTGTTTCATCATCAGTTGGAAGTGCTTTTAACCAGGGTGTTTGTGCGAACAATATAAAAAATAATGCATAATTACGCAGATTCATTCTCTCTCCTTTGTATCGTTTTGCAACGAATGAAGTATGCGGCAATTGCTGATTGTAGCTCCGGTGATGGGAGCGATGCAAGCAGTGCATATTCTTGAGAATTTAATTTTTGGGAGATATGGGTGATGCACGTGTTTTGAGTCTTCTTGAGAGCATTATGCTGAGTGGCGGCAATTTGCGGAGCTGCGCAAAATTTTATATCGCGTATTTTTTTTTCAGACAGTTGCGCATTGATCTGTTCTTTAAGAAGTGGAGAGAGTAACAAAAGCTCTTGGGCCCATACTGGGTGTGATGCGCTGAGATAGAGAATGCCATTTTCTATTTTTTTTATAGAAATTTTATCTTTGAGATGGTTGCCAACAATACTATCCCATTTTTTAAAGAGCTCTATTTTCCACAGATGTTGCTGCGGAATGAGTGCGGTTAGGAAATGTTTTATTGGCTTGATCATAAGGTAATCAAAAAATGATAAGCCCAGAATGATATATAACCATCCTGGGCTTATTTATGTAATCTGCAGTACAAATGTTACATCTGCATAGCGCAGAATGGCAACAATGCCATGGAGCGGGCAGTCTTAATTTCGCGTGAAAGCTTGCGTTGATGGAATGAGCAGTTACCCGAAACGCGTGAAGGAAGAATCTTGCTTCGTTCTGTTAAAAAGCTACGAAGAAGATTGGTGTTTTTATAATCAAGTGCTGATTCAAGTTCTTTATTCCAGCAAAAACGGCAATGCTTAGGGTTTAAATAAGCTTGCTTGCGTACTTTTTTCTTTAAAAGGCGTGAACTAATTTTAAGTTTTGTACGTGACATTGTTTTCCCTTATTCCTGTTCATCATTGGATGAAAGAGCGTCGTGATGGCTCTCTTCCATATCATTCATGCGACCTGCTTTTGCCGTATCAACGCTGCTCAATAAACTTTCGATTTTCCCACCTTCTTTGAGGTAAGAATCAAATGAGCCACCGCGTGAAACATCAATAGGATCAGGTTTGGCATAAGATATTGGGGCGTCAGCGCGCAAGACTGCGGTGACATGACGCATAATAAGATCATTGCATTTGATCTTGATGAATTGATTTATTTCTTTAAGAATACGCGAAGCTTGCGTTGCTGGAAGCTTATAGCGTGTCAAAGCATAGATGCCATGGGTGTTTTTACGTACAGGATATGCAAGTCTGTACTTACCCCATTTATCGAATGTTTCCATCACGCCTTCGGCTGATGAAACCACTTGATCGATTTGACGTTCGATCATTGACAGATCATCTTCTGAGATTTCTGTCTTAACAAGAAGTAACGTTTCGTAACGCTGCATGTATCGGTTCTCCCGCTGTTATGAGGTCCTAATGAATGTGGACTACGAAGGGAGATAGCAACCTACCTGATTGCTAACGGAACCCTTAAAAAGCGCTTATTATCCTAGCATAAAGCCGATTTTTTTCAATCTTTGTCTTATGGTAGGCGTTGGTAGCGGAATATGACTTTTCCGAGGATACGGAATTGGTCTTTGCCGCGAACCAAGGTAATAGGGGCTATTTGATGGTTAAGACTTTCCAAGATTACAAGATCATCTTTAAATGCAACCCGCATGATAGTTCTTTGAGGGGTTGTTGCACCGTATTCAACGGCGACAATATCACCAGAATTGGTCCAAAGGCTTGGACAAACAATAAGGTAATCCCCATTAATGAATTCTGGCGCCATGCTGTTATCTGCAAGACAAAGGGCAAACATTGCCTTATCTTCGACACTGGTCAATACCGAAACAAATTGTCCTTTATATGCTGATGCAGCGTGAGCAAGCCTGTTATTGTTTTCAGATGGTTGTTCAGGAATGCTATCAAGTACAGGAACAATATTGAGCTTCAGATTAAGGCCTTTTGCTTGTTGTACAGCTTCATTTGATTGATTGGGCTGGCCATTAAGACTTGCATCTCCAAGCTGCTCAAGTAGTTGAGTTGGAAGAAGTTCAAATGCGGCAGCAAGCTTTTTGAGTGCATCTTCATTCCAGCGACGTGTGCCGTTTTTGATGTGCGTCAAATAACTTTCTGACATACCTGTTTTTTCGGCGAGGACTTTGGTTGTCCAACGTCGTTCTTTAAGTAATTCTTTAACGCGTAAACGAGTGCTAATCATAAAAAATCCCTTCTGGTTTTCCAGTTCCCGCCCCGGGAAATAGTTTTATTTCTTAACTAAGATAAGCCAATAAAAATTGACAAATCAGACTATTCGATTTTAGTCGAAACTGACAGTTTGTCAAGTATTTCTATTGAAAAAGATTATTTGAAAGAAACTGCAGAAAATCAAAAATACAGGCTTTTTAGAGCGTTTTAACTAAGATAGTGATAATTGTCCATAACGATTCGCACGCCAAGATTCCAGCACATAAAGACAGCAAATTA
>JBAZHB010000019.1:0-18334 GCA_041652535.1 Candidatus Babeliales bacterium | reverse complement strand
GACTAAAGAATTCAATAAAGGTTTCGGCAAGTTGAGGAAAAAGCTTAAGATCTGGTGAAAGTTTTTGAGCAAATAACGCTGCACGACGGATAATTTTGCGCAACACATACCCGCGACCTTCGTTTGAAGGGCTGCAGCCATCGGCAATCAAAAGAGATGATGATCGAACGTGGTCAGCAAGCACATTGCACGCTGCCTGAATAGCTGGTGTTGCCTGGGCATATGCAACACCAGTCAAAGCCTCAACACGCTTAATCAGATGCGTAAAAATATCGGATTGATACACATTATCTTTGCCTTGCATGATCATGCACAAACGCTCAAGGCCCATGCCGGTATCAACACCCTTTGCTTGTAAGGGTTTAAGTTCGCCATTTGCTTGGCGGTCGTATTGCATGAAAACAAGATTCCAGATTTCGGTAAAGCGTGAACAATCGCAGCCAGGAGCACAGGTGGGCTGTTTGCAACCACGGTGTGCACCACGATCAACGTAAATCTCGGTGCAGGGGCCACAAGGACCGGTATCGCCCATCTGCCAGAAATTATCTTTCTCGCCAAGGCGTATGATACGTTCTACAGGGATGCCTATTGTTTTATGCCAAATTTCAAAAGCTTCATCGTCTTCTCTAAAAATTGAGACATAGAGGTTATCGGTAGGAAGACCAACCTCAACGGTCAAAAATTGCCAGGCAAAAGGAATGGCCTCTTTTTTGAAATAATCACCAAATGAAAAATTTCCTAACATTTCAAAAAAGGTAAGGTGACGTTCGGTAAAGCCGACGGCATCAAGATCGTTATGCTTGCCGCCTGCGCGTACACACTTTTGTACCGAGGTAGCTCGTGTATAAGACCGTTTCTCTTTGCCCAAAAACACATCTTTGAATTGATTCATGCCGGCATTGGCGAAAAGAAGTGTAGGATCCTGGGCGGGGATTAATGAGGAACTTGGAACAATGGTGTGACCATTGCGCTCAAAATAACTCAAGAACTTTTGGCGTATTTGAAACGAATCCATAATGCTCACGCTCGGTTAAAGGATTGAAAAAACCACGGCAAGAAGCTTAGCATGCTTTCATCAACGAGTGAATCGGGTACCAGAATGCTGTTTCCTCACCTTGGGCCACTGCCACCACGGAGTCTTTTGGCCCGCCAGCGCCTCGTGAATGATAGCGGCATACCTTAAATGCTTGCTTTACGCTTGTCATGCAATTCTTTTGAGAATATATTCTTTTCGATTCGCCCAGCCATCTCTAAAAAGGATTCACCATGAAAATAAAATGTAACAACTGCGGCAGAGAAATGAGCCTTGCAGAACTTCTTGGTTATCTTGAAGTCTATTTACTCAAAGCTCTTGCCTCAGCAACAGTCGCATTCTTAATACCATTACTCAAAGAACGTTTTTCACGACCAGCTCAGGCCACAACTAAAGGCTGGATTGATGATACAATGGCAAGCGCGGCCAACGCCTTTCACATAAGTTGTCCTAAATGCAAGAAGGATTATTGCTGGGACCCTTGGCCAGACGATCAAGTAAAAGAACAAAATAAGCAATCTCAAGAACAAAGTTCTTCGTCTATTTAATTTCTCTTTTAAAAGGAGCATCGTATGAAGTTTTGTAATGTAACAATTCTTTCGTTTGCAGCTGTATCACAGCTCTTGTGCACAGATGCATCTTCAAAAGTCCAAACTGATTCAGTCATGGCCAACCTCGATGCCACACTTGAATGCGCACAAAAAATATCACAAAATGTCACGACCAGATCACTCACATCTCAAACGCAAGAGCAAACATTTGGCACGTTGCTCAATTTTTTCACACTTGTTGGATATGTAAAAACTATGGTTGACGCAACGCAGAAATATGATGCTCTACATAAAATAGAAACAACACTACAATGCGAAAATTGTCATAAAGAAGTAAGCGCCAGTGTATTTTTTAATAGCTTAACTGCTTTGGCGCTAGGCGATCTGGCCGACGGCAAAAATACTTATAATCAAATGAAAAGCATACTCGATGGCTCTCTTCAATTATTGGCAAATGGTTCGGCAGAAGAAATAACATCTTTCATGACTCAGGTCGCAAAGGATATTGGCTTCCCCTGTCCTCATTGCAAAGAGCCATTACGTAAAAGCTAAAAATTGCGGCACCCAAAAGATTAAAGAAATCTTCTTGCCTCAAGTTCTGCTTGGCGTCCTAAAATCGCTTTACTTTCCTAACCTTGGTCCACTGCCACCACGGAGTCTTTTGGCCCGTCTGCGCCTCGTGAATGATGGCGGCAAAGACATCCCAAACACACGGGTCATGTTTAACGCCCGTAAGCTTGCATAACCGCTCGTATAATTCATCAGGATGTTGATGAGCAAGTTGTGCAATGGTTGAAATGCCCAAAAGATCCAAATCTTTGTGCGTGGCTGGCCCAACATTCATAAGTGTACGTAGTTCGCTTTGCGATCGCTGCTTTTTCATATTTTCACCTCGCTTAGGCTTTGTTAACCTTTTACGTCATCCCCGCGAATGCGGGGAACCAGCGTTTTTCTGGATTCCCTCTTTCGAGGGAATGACCTCGTGATCACAAGAGTCAACAGAGCAGATACCTTTGTACCACTCAAATATTGCGGCCGCATCGTTTTATTGCAACAGTGGTTGCAATAAAAGCCATTCAAAGTTACATTTTCTGGGTTACATCAGTAAAAGCTTAACGTATAGAGGGTGAGGCCATGTCGACCTCGGTTGCCACGTTAGAAAAAATTGTCGCACTGTGCAAACGTCGCGGGTTTGTATATCAATCAGCCGAAATTTACGGCGGTCTTAATGGTGTCTATGACTTTGGCCCCCTGGGGACTACGCTCAAAAATACCATTAAGCAATCCTGGCTCACGTATATGACCAGTTTTGCCGAAGACGTACTTCTGCTCGATGGATCAATCTTGGGCAGCCCGGAGACCTGGAAAGCATCAGGACATATCGATAACTTCAGCGATCCAATGGTCGATTGTTTAGCGTGTAAAAAGCGCTACCGCGCCGACGAGCTCGATCTTGCTAAAAACTGTCCTTCCTGTGGCAATAAACAATGGACACCGGTTCGTCAATTTAACCTGATGTTTCAGACGCAGCTGGGCGCTATGGCCGATGCAAGCAGCATTGCTTATTTGCGCCCCGAAACCGCTCAATCGATTTTTGTTAATTTTAAGAATGTGTATACCAGCAATCGCGTCAAAATCCCTTTTGGCATAGCCCAAATTGGCAAAGCGTTCCGCAACGAAATTACCCCAAAACAGTTTTTGTTCCGTATGCGCGAATTTGAGCAAATGGAAATGGAGTTTTTCTGCAAAGAAGCAGAGGCCGATACCTTCTTTACCACCTGGGTTGATCGTAGACTTACATTTTTCCATAAATTAGGTCTTAATCCTGAACGTATCCACTCACGTCCTCATACATCTGAAGAGCTTGCTCACTATGCCAAGGCGTGTACCGATGTTGAATATAACTTCCCCTTTGGCTGGAAAGAGCTTGAAGGTATTGCCAATAGAACCGATTTTGATCTTAAGCAACATTCAAAGCACTCGGGCAAAGATCTGGCAGTTTTTGATGAGGCAACCAAGACATCATACACCCCTCACGTCGTTGAATGTTCAGTTGGCGTCGACCGTCTCTTTTTGACCCTTCTTTTTGATGCCTACGCAGAAGATGTCATTGAAAATGAACCACGCACGGTATTGCGCTTTCATCCACGCGTTGCGCCCTATCTGGCAGCTGTTATGCCACTCACCAATAAACTTGATGCTCAAGCAACCGCGTTCTACGCTCAGCTCAAGACCTCTGGATTTAATGTTCAATACGATGCATCAGGATCAATTGGTAAACGCTACCGCCGCCAAGACGAAATTGGTACGCCGGTCTGCTTTACGTATGATTTTGACACGATCAACGACCAAAGAGTCACTGCTCGTAATCGTGATACAACTAAACAAGAGCGTATTGCACTTGATCAGGTTGAAAATTATCTCAGGGATTTGGTGAAGTAGGAAATTTAGAAAGCGGGAAACGGGATTCGAACCCGCGACCCTTGCCTTGGGAAGGCAATGCTCTACCAGCTGAGCTATTCCCGCGCGAATGTAACGCGTCCAATCCTATCACAACTGGTAGATGGATCAAGAGTTAAAAAATCTTAGCGACGATTAAAACGACGGTAGCGACGAGGAGCGCCATCACGTGATGAATGTTCCGGTCTCTCTTGTTGCGGTTTTGGCTGTGGCTGAGACTTTTGCAAATAAAGTTTGAGCAATGCAGCCGCAATATCAAGCGAGGTGAACTCTTCGCGCAAGAGACATTCAACCATCTGTGCATAGTTTTCAAGATTTTTTTCTTGAATGGCAGCACGAACCGTATTAAGCATCTTGTTCGTTTTGACTTCTTCAATTTCTTTGAAGGAAGGAACAGGCAACTTAATAATATTCGCTTGAGTGTAACGCTTCACATCACGGAAACGATACATCTCATGGCCAGAAACCAAGCTAAATGCTTTACCCGCTTTACCCGCACGGCCGGTACGACCAATACGGTGCACATATGATTCTTCGTCTTGTGGAATTTCGTAATTGAACACAATATCGATATCACTCACGTCAATACCACGAGCCGCAACGTCAGTTGCAATCAAAATATCGGTCGTCCCTTTGCGGAAACGATCCATTACTCTGTTACGCTTTTGTTGCGTCATATCGCCATGAATTCCATCAGCTGAATAGCCACGTCCACGTAAATCTTGGGCAAGGTCATCAACACGACGTTTGGTGTTACAAAACACAATAACGCGTTTAGGATTATTGATATCAATGATACGTGTCAAAAGATCAGTCTTACGAGAAGACTCAATTTCATAATAAACTTGTTCGATAGCAGGAACCGTTACCTTTTCATGCGCAACTCTAATAATGTGCGGATCTTTTTGATAGGTACGCGCAATATGCAGAATTGGCGCAGGCATGGTTGCTGAAAACAACAACGTCTGCCGCGTTGCGGGTGTTTGCTTAAGGATAGCTTCAATATCATCACGAAAGCCCATATCCAACATTTCATCTGCCTCATCAAGCACCACCATTTTGACCGCTTTAAGCGAGATGGTGTTGCGTTCGAGGTGATCGCACAAGCGACCTGGAGTGGCAACAATTATTTTTGCCCCTCTACGCAGTGCATGGATCTGGCGTTCAATAGGCTGACCGCCATAAATAGGCAATGCCGGAATTTGGAGTCTATATTTAGATAATTTGTTGATCTCTCCTGCAACCTGAATCGCAAGTTCTCGCGTTGGGCAGAGAACTAATGCTTGTGGGATGCGCTGTTTAGAATCAACTTTTTCGATCAGCGGAATACCGAAAGCAGCTGTTTTGCCACTTCCCGTCATCGCTTGACCAATTATATCGCGACCGGTCATAGCTACAGGAATTGCTTCAGATTGAATAGGCGATGCTTCTTCAAAACCTAAATCGGCAATCGCCCGCAAAACTTCTTTAGATAGACCAAGTTCTTCAAATTTGAGTTTTTTTAGCATGAATTTTAAATACTCTCGATACGAACAATCGTCATTGGTTGACGATGTCCTGTTTTAGTACGGCGTTTTTTACGTCGTTGAAATTTAAAAACAATAACTTTTTCACCTTTGGCTTGTTTAACAACAGATGCTTTGATTGCAGCACCTTTGATGTAAGGGCGACCGAATTCAAAAGCCTCAGCGCCGGTCTTACGAAACAAAACCTCACCGAAGGAAAGCTTATCACCTGCATTTCCCTCGAGCTTTTCAATGGCTACAGTCTTACCAGGAATAGCCTGATATTGTTTGCCACCTGTTTGGAAAATAGCGTATTGGTCGACGGATTGAGATACGCGTGGTGCCTCTTTCATAGTCCTAGAGCCTTATATTGTAAACTTTTGACTGATAGTTACCTGAAATCACGAATGTTCCTAAGTTTAACAAACAGGCATTCTATGTCTAGAAACAGACAATATCTGCCCGTTTAATCTGCTTATAATCGAATATCGCTACCACAAACTCGTAACATTTCATTGACTAAATTACGCCAATTGTCCTTGAGGTTGTCAAAGGTAGTCGTTTTGCAAAAGCTCTCAAGCGCCTTCATATCGCTGAGAGACAAACGTTTAGCTAAAGCGGATGCAAGGAACGCAACCTCTTCTTGAGTTAATACCCCCGGTTGATCAACAACTTCCTGAAGCGTTTTAATAAGTCGCTCAGCATCTGATAGTGCAGTCTTACTTAATGTTGGGCTCGCAGTTACCAGGGTAATACCAATCTTTTTAAAATAACCTTCCAAATCCCCTCGAAAGCCCTTAATCCAGGCTATAAGCATTGCGCTCTTTTCTTTGGTCATAGATGGCGTCAAACTACAGAAAAATGGCAACCATGGTTGCGCGGGCACAAGAGCCGCATCACAACAGGCCAAAAGCAACCGTGAAAACGGTTGTCGAACATCACGCTGAATATAAAGCGCTTCTCGAATTGAGCACGTATTACGAACAAAATTTTCAATCTCATCAGATAACTGAGCAGCGCACGAAGAGCCTCTCATTGAGTTGAGTACCTGCTCAATCTTTTCGGCCCATTGCTCATGAGTAGCAGCTACCTGTTCTTGTCCTGAAATGACATTTTCTTGAGCAGGCATACCGGCTATGGCACTCACACCCATCATCGATGCTGTATAAACTGCGTATAGTGTACGTTTATTCATAATTCCCCCATAAGTACAATCACTTTAATAGTTAACTCTATAAGTGATCTTAATATCTTAAGTTAAAGGATCTTTTGAACTACTAGAAAATACTGACGTTATGCATCAAGTATACGCGGCAGATACGATGGGCACAAACGCCCCATAAATAAATACTAACTGAATTTACCATGCGCAAATATCATCAAATAATGCGTTTGAGATGTTTTGGTTGGTCGACGACCCTTCAATAACCTTGGGGACTGCGGCCAGCAACGGATGGTGTAAAAGTGCCTGAAGTGTAGGTTTTCCAATATTACCTTGGCCTGGGAAGGCATGCTGATCAAGTCGATCACCCTTTGCATCATGAGTATCATTAAAATGAATGAGTTTAAGAGCATTAAGCCCCATGGTTTGATCAACTTTTGCAAGAAAATCATCTACTAATTCAATGTCATATCCGTATGAAAAGGCATGGGCGGTATCAAGACAAAAACCAACTTTTTCAGGAAAATTCAGATAACTTTTGAGAAGCGCAAAATCCTCAAGTTCACTGCCTATAGTTTTTTTACCGTGGGCAGTATTTTCAAGAAGAATGGTCACCGGCCCTGCATATTTCATCAAATTGTTGAGCATTTTTGCAAGAGTGCTTATGGCGCGTTGCTTTCCCGTAGGATCGCTGGCGGTAGGTCGATACCCTTTAGCCGACCCGGCATGCAACACAAGAAAGTTCACATCAAGTGCTTGCGCAAGCACTAATTCCTTTTTGAGCAATGCACGCGATAACAAAAAGGTCGACTTGTTGCTCGAAGCAGGATTAATCCAATAAGAACTATGGACATATACGGGCCCGAACAGAGTTTGTCGGGCCCGTACAAATGCTTCTATCTCCTGAGGGGACGGAGCAATATGTTTACGCGCACCTTCAACAATGAGGAAAAATTGAAAGGTCGTAAGACCATATGCCTGAGCAGTAGCAACAAGCTGTGCCAAGGACCCTTCAAGACGAAGGTGAATGCCTAAATTATGGTTACAATCCAATCTTTTCTTTGAGTGTGCTTTCATCGAAATAATCTTTGAGCAAGGCATAGAAATCATTTTTAACGTGCGTTAGGCCTTCTGTCGTGTCAGATTCAAAACGCAGGCAGATAACAGGCTGCGTATTGGAGGCACGCAATAAGCCCCAACCATAATTCATGTGTACGCGTATACCATCAATGGTAATCAATTCAAGGTCAGTGCGCGCAGCAAATGCTTTTTTCACATGATCAACAATAACAACTTTTTCAGCATCAGAAGCACACGCAATACGCAATTCAGGAGAACTCATTTTGTTTGGAATTTCTTGTAGCATAGTATCAAGATTTTGCCCTGATTCATGAATCAACTCTATGGTTCGCATTAATGCATAAATACCGTCGTCATAGCCAAAATAGCGGTCATGGAAAGAAAAATGGCAACTCAATTCACCGGCCAAAAGAGCACCCTGTTCAAGCATTGTCTTTTTAACTAATGCATAGCCTGAAGGTGCAAAGCAGGGCCTGCCGCCCAACTTTTTGATCGCTTCGGTAAAGCATCCAGAACCCTTGATATCGCAAACTACAGCAACACCCGGATTTTGGGGCAGTACCTTGCGGGCAAAAAGTGCCAACATTTTATCACCAGGAACCAATACGCCTTTTTTGGTCATCGGATCCATTCGGTCACAATCACCATCAAGACCAAGGCCTACTTCAAGTTGAGGGTCATCACGCAAAGCCTGGGCAACATAGGTCATATTTTCAGGAACTGTTGGATCGGCCTCATGATAAGGGAACGTTCCATCAACTTCGGCAAAAAGTGGTTTGACGTTCGGCCAATTCATGCGCTTGATAAGCGTTGGAATAATAACGCCGCCAGTACCATTTCCGCAGTCAATAACCGCGTGAATTAATAAATTTTTAAGATGCGCAAAATGATTTACCAAATAATCAATATAGGGTTCGCTAATTGGATACGACTGAAGTGTCCCTGGCTTATCGGCAACCGCAAATTTTCCCTCTTCATAAATTTTACGAATTGTCTGAATTTGAGCACCCCACGCACCCCATACTTTGATGCCATTATAGTGTTTGGGATTATGCGATGCAGTTACAACTAACGCTGCGGGAATATGGAGATTATACACGCCAAAATACACCGCAGGCGTCGGACAAAGCCCAAGATCAACAACATCAAAGCCACAATCACACAAGCCACGAATAACTTCGCGTTGAATTGCCAGCGAATGGGTACGGCCATCACGCCCAATAACCACGCGAGAATTTTCAGGATTTTTTTGTTTCAGAAAAGTAGCAATTGCACAGGCAAGATCGTAGGTTGATTCAAGGAGAAATTCATCACCAACAATGCCACGGATATCGTATTCTCTAAAAATATTCGCCTTCATAAAGCTCCCTCGTGGTGAAAATGAGGTTTTTCAGTAACGCTTTATTCTAGGCTAATTATGATTTTTTTGAAGTCTGCTTAGCAGGAGATGCAACACGATCAAATAACCATTGGTAGGTTGTTTTCATAACATCCCAAGCCCCAACAGTAATTTCAGTCATGCGTCGTGTCACATAGTTAAAAAATGTTTCTTGAGCCGCCATTTGATCTATTTGAGGTGGCACTGCTGGCTTTTCTGGCTCTTTGGTAGCACTAGGCGTAGGAGCCGGTGCAGCAGAGGCGACAGCTGCCTTGAGTGCCGCTTCATCAGCAGCTTGGGCCTGAGCCCATTTCTCTTGCAGATTTTTCAAACTTTTGTTGAAGGTTTGCAAAAGCGTACGGATTTCTTGCTGCTGAGTCTGAAATTTTTTGGTGATTTTTTCGGTAATTGTTGCAGCTTTGGTGGTAAGTTCAGCTGCTTGTCGTTGTATTGATTGAAAGACCGCTTGAGCCGCTTGTACCGTTGGTTGTTGGGAAATTTCCATAACTTTTTTATGCGCTGCATGCTCAATTTCGCGCATTTTGGCTATTTCAGCATCGCAAGAGCTTAAAATTTCTTTAAGCGTTGCCTTCTTTTTGGTAACCATTTCAGGGTCAACCGCTTGAAGCTTGCTGCGAGCCTCTGCAACATCGGCATGCTGCGCAGCCTGCTTTGCCTGATCGGCTTTAAGCGTTTCTTGGATCATCACTTTTCCAAGGCTTGAGCTTTCAAAAAAATCGGTCAATTGTGCATCAAGATCAAAATAGTCTTCATATAACTTTTTACGCTGTTCAAGCGGTTTATCGATAATCGATGCCATTGATGCCAATGCACCAATTGCATCGCGATAAATAGCAACAATGTGCGGATCATTAACCGTTACAAGACCCTTATGCTGTTCAGAAAGAGAAGTTATTTCAGGACCAGTCAGCGCTTGCGCATCTGGCGCAGCCTCTGCAGGCGCAACAGCCACAGCTTGGGCATCAGAGATTGTAGCATCTTCAGAAAAAGAAGGTTCTGGCGATGGCATTTCGGTAGGTACAGCATCAATGCTTGGGGCTGGTTCTTCGGCATATGCGATTGGAAATAACCCAAACGCCACCATGCCTAACGTTAATAAAATCCGTTTCATGCTTCACCCTTTCACTTTTCCAAACATACGCGCACAAAAAAGGCTCACGCCTTTATGCATTGACGTGAGCCTAGCATGTTCAAAAACAAGAAATCAACGAGCTTGCGGGGCTGGTTCTGGTAAAGGCTTCTGTTCAGGAATTTGTGGAGCTGGTGATGTTAGTTGAGGGGATGGCACAGCATCTGCAGGAGCTTTTGGCGCTTCAGCAGCTTTTGAGGCAACGGTTTTTTGATCAGCAGATGGCTTGTAAACTTTATTTTTCAGCCAAACCCAAGCATCCTTTATTTTTTCAAGCACCATAGACCCAAAATCTACAATGGGGGTATACCATACACGCTTTGACTCTTGCACTGCAGTTGCTGCTGTTGTCTTTGCCGCGGTCCCTTTTTTGAGTGCCTCTGCAACTTCACGCGCACGAGCTTCTTCAACACGACGTGCACGATCAATAATCCAAATATCATCTTCTTTTTCAAGCTTTTTGATACGTTCCCGCGTAGCCGCTATTTGCTTTCTGATGGTATCAACAACCGATTGGAAATCTTTAAAAAGATCTTCTTGAAGGTAATTGCCCGAACTTTTTACACGCTCATAGGCGCCATTTTTGATCTCGTAGTAATATTCACGCGCTTTATTATGATCGATTATGCTCCAAAGCTGATTAATACGGCTTTGGGCCTTGTTTGATTCCTCTTGCATGAGCGTTACTTGCTCGTCAAATCGTTTGAGGCGTTCGGCAAGAGAACGTTGCAAATCGTCAATCGATTGCATATCTAAACGCAACTGATCAAGTTCTTTTTTAGTCTTTTTGACCGTTTGTTCAATTTGATAAACTTTTAATTGATCTTGGCTTTCTTTGTTTTGCGCACTTAATGCTGCAAGTTCCTGTGTTTTTTTCTGTTCAAGATAAACAAGAATGCTTTCAATCAATTCCTGAATTTTTCCCTGCCCAAGCCCCAATTGTTTGTAGTATTCATCAAACTCAACGTCTATCTCATTATTGAGATCTACATATGATTTACGAAGCGTTTCGGTTTGCGTAATAATGCTATAAATTTCTTCATCAACTTCATGCGCTTTGATAAGCCAATTACGCTTCTTGAGCCAATTTCCCTGCACGCCTATTGTTTGCGGATCATCGGTCTCAAGATACGAAGAAACAACAACATTTGACTGCGGAGCAAAAGATGGAGATGCCATCGAGTACACAAGCAATTGCATAAGCATGCACGAAGCTAAAATGCCCATGCCACAATACTCATTGGTGAATCGAAAAGACCCGATTTTCATCCCACACCTTTTACCCGTTAAAATACTCATAGTGTCTTGGCAAGATCTCTGAGCTCCTTATAAAGGCTTTTGAGAAGTTCTTCGGCCTCTACAGAGGTATAGCTCCACTGAACGCCTTGCTCTACCTTTGCTAAAATAGATCGATCGGACTTAATGTCAATAATGTCGATCCTTACGACGTTCATAAGAGGATGTACCAGCGATGGAGCGCGTACTACTCCGGCCCTACCAAGTATGCTATAGGCAACGTTGTTTTCGCCAAGAAAACAGATCATTACTTTTTTTTGCCATGCCATATTGTGATAGCCGGTATGTTCCTTATGGATGCTCAACAAGAGACTTTCCTGGCCCTTTGGATAAATGCACTGAATAGGCGTTGTGTTAGGAACTCCTTTTTCAGAAAAGGTTGCAACAATTCCCAAGCAACGCTCTGTCTTCAAATACTCAACCAAGTCATCAGGCAACTTTACCCCAACATGTTTTGCCATATTTTTTTGTATCCTACCGCATTAAAGTGGTGAAACTTATAACCATTACCTTGCAATATTTCACAATGTTGTGAGCCACACAACGACCTCATTTTCCACTACCATTCCCTTTAACGTCAGTCGTATACCCCCGTCATATTCCTCCATTAAGCCAGCGGCAATAAGATCTGTAACTTTACTGTTGAATTCAGTTTTTTGATAGTCATTGAGAAAGTATACCATACCCTGCAAGTCCAAGCCCTTTTTTTGACGCAAACCCAGCATCAAATGCTCTAAAAAAACCTGCGACGCTGTCAAAACCTCACTGCTCTGGGGAACACCCCCCTGCCTGTTGGTAAGATATGCGGTCAAATTATTAGTAGTAACCTGACGGGACGCTCCATCAAAAGATGCAGCGCCAAGCCCAAAACCGCGATATGGCTTACGATCCCAGTACGCACGATTGTGTATCGATTCATAACCTGGTTGAGCAAAATTTGATATTTCATACTGAATAAAGCCATGGCGCTCAACCTCCTGAACCGTCCATGTATATAAATCAACAAGAACTGGCTCTTCCATTAATTGAACCAAGCCTTTATCACGCGCGAAAGCAAGAGGAGTTTTTTCATGCAGCATCAAAAAATATACGGACATATGCTTTATGGGCCATGTTACCACCTGCGCTATAGTCTGCCGCCACGCCTGCTCGGTAATACCCGGAAGCCCAAGAATAAGATCAACCGACACGTTATCAAAATATTGTGGCGCAAGCGTTAATGCACGTTCTACATCGCTTACCCGTTGCGTACGATTAAGGGTACGTAGAACCGTATCATCAAGGCATTGCACGCCTATGCTCAAACGATTAACGCCACATTCACGCCAGACCGCAAGTCGCTCTTCGGTAATATCGCTGGGATTTGCCTCAATGCTGCACTCGTGCAAAGATGCGACGTCACATTCTTGCCGTAAGGTTCTGAATATTTGTTGAAAGGCATCCAAGGGACATAAGCTTGGCGTCCCTCCTCCAATAAATATCGTCGAAACGGAACGGTCTTGTGATTGATAATCTGCGCAATAGGTTGTTATTTCGCGACATAACGCCTGAAGATATGCTGATTGGAACTCTTCATGATTTTGAAATGCCACAAAATCACAAAATGCACATTTTGAATGACAGAACGGCCAATGAATATACAAATGATGCGGAAATAATTTCATATGCATGCGATCGTGTTATGACACAGGTGTTGTATGTTCAACCATAGCAATAATTGATTTCCAATCGGCTTCAGCTTGTGATTTAAGTGCATCCATGTTGGCATATTTGACCCATAAGGCGCCTTCGGCCACTTTCTGGAGCATCTGGATGGTATCTCTATCAAAAGCCTGTTGTTCAAGAAATTGAACCAATTCTAAATCAGTTCTGTCATCAATATCCCAAGAATAACGGCGATGAAGATACATCTTAGTGATAGCGGTAAGATGAAAATAAAACTTTTTGAAATCTTCTTTAGTATTACAGCGCAAAGGAGTTGTAGCACGCAACTCACGCAACGCCCATTCCCATGCGGACAACGGTTTGGTGCGCACGCGTATAAAAAGATAGATACCCAAACCAATAAGAAGCGCTGCAAACAATGCAACGCTCACATAGAACCAGGTTGTTTGCCAGAATGGCGGTGTATAAAAATCGTAAATCTCTTCATAAAAAACCACGGGGGCCATATTAAATTTGTCTCCTGGTTCGTTGATGAAAAAACTTAATCAATGGATTTATAAATGGTTGAGCAACCGTAAGATCGAGAAAATCAATACTATATTTTTCAAACATTTTACGTTGTTCATGCATGCGTTGATGAAAAAAATGCGTTACCGGATGCGTTTCACGCGCAGCTCCGCGCGTATCAATTGTCGCCATTGCACCCGTTTCACTATCAATCACCTCAATCAATCCACAATCAGGTAATTTTTGTTCGCATCGATCAAGAACACGAATCGCAATGAGGTCGTATTGGCAACTCACTATTTTGAGCAAACTTTGATAATCATCAGATTGATCAATAAAATCAGAAATCAAAAACACGACGGCGTTTCTTTTTTTGAGTTGAATAAGAAATTTAAGCGCCTCTGCTAGTGAAGTCGTTTTACTCGAAGGCTTAATCGAAAATATCTGTTCTAAAACACGACCGAAATGCACATTACCTTTACTTGGGGCAATCCATTTTTTGATAACATCAGAGAAAAAAGCCGCACCGACCTTGTCTTTGTTTTCACTCGCAACAAATGCCAATGTTCCGGCTAGTTCGGCAATTGTTTCAGCGCGTAACAAGTGTTGTGATGAATAGGCGCTGGAAGCAGAAATATCAATGGCTAAAATGACCGTTCGATCACGCTCTTCAATAAACTGCTTAACCATCATTTTGTTCATCTTGGCCGAACTATTCCAATCGATTGATCTCACATCATCACCCAGTTGATAATCACGGATTTGATGAAACTCAAGACCCGAACCTTTAAAGGCCGACAGATAATCGCCCACCAGCGCACTCTGCATGATACGCTTGGTATGAATTTTAAGTTTTTTGATCTTACTACGGGTTGCCTGATCAATCATAGATCACTCACCACAAGGCATTTATTTCTTGCTGCAAAATTGGAGGTAAAACAATTGAGCCATCAGGTTGCTGACCATTTTCCATCAGCGCTACCATAAGACGCGGCAGAGCAAGCGATGAAGCATTCAACGTATGAGCAAGTGCTGGTTTACCATCTGCAACTTTACGATAACGGATATGAGCACGACGAGCCTGGAAATCGGTGCAATTACTGCACGAAGAAACTTCATAATAACGATCTTGACCGGGTAGCCATACTTCAATATCAAATGTTTTGGCTGATGCAAACGAGCAATCTTGTGTGGCAAGCAGGCTTATACGATAATGCAATCCCAATTGCTGCAAAAGATTTTCAGCACAGGTAACCATGTAATCAAGTTCTTGGTAGGATTTTTCTGGCTCACAAATGGAATACAGTTCAACTTTTTCAAACTGGTGGATGCGAATAAGACCTCGTTCAGTCGATCCATACGTTCCTGCTTCACGTCTAAAGCAACTGGTCCACGCCGTCATACGCAAGGGCAGCTGATCTGCGCCAAGAATTTTATCAGCATAGATATTGGTCAAGCTTACTTCGGCCGTAGGAATAAGATTGAGATCTTCTTGTTCAATTTTGTAATAATCACCGGCAAATTTGGGCAAATTGCTTGAATTATACAGCCCTTTTTCGGTAATCACATACGGAGGCAATACCGGCTGGAAACCAAAGCTTGCATTATTTTTGAGCAAAAGACGCGTCAGTGCATAAATAACTTTGGTGCCCAGTGAGGTATAAAATACGAAGCCAGAACCGGCCATGCGCGCGGCAACTTCCATATCAAACCACCCTGCACGTTCATTAAGTTCAAGGTGATTTTTAAGGGGATGCGTAAAAATCGGTTTTGATCCGACTACTTTGACCGCCTTGTTCGCTTCTTTATTACCCAAAGGCAACTCTTCATGAGGAATATTAGGACAGGCAAGCCATAACGTTTGTAATGTTTTTTCGGCAGCCTCCAGGTCGGTTTCGTTTGCTTTGAGCTTTTTACCCAGCTCTATAGATTTTTCGCGATTTTCTGGGGTATTACTCTTGGGGCCAAGCGCGGCAAGCGCATTTTTTTCTTTACGCAAACTTTCAACAGACATGCGTAAAGAACGCGCGTGTGCATCGGCTTGTATCAGCTTATCAACAGGAAATGTTGGCTCTTTGCGTAATATCAAATCGCTTATCAACTGAGGTTTGTCACGAAGCAAGGCAAGATCGATCATGGAGGCTCCACATAGTCTTGTAATTAAAAGCTTATAGCAAATTGTCCGCCAATAGTTTGAGGCATAATAATCTTTTTACCAGAAACGGGGATTTTATAAAACAGGCTTAATTGTGGCTTAATTACACACTTTTTGCACTCTTTGGTGAAGAAATCATAATTCAATGAAAAAATGAACTCATGAAGGAACCATTCTCCCAGGGAATGAGCCGTATTGATAACGGGCGAACTAAAATTATCTGACTTTGGCGTCAAGTTATCACTATCATGTTTGGTATACTCATACGCCGCTTTAAGCGAAAGTCCACGCCAGAAATGGTATCCTTGTAGATACAGATAAAACTTCCAGGTCAAACCGTGATCTTTGGTTGCACGCCCTTTATTGAGTAACAAGAACTCCGTTTGATGCACATCGGTTTTAAGACGACGATTTCTGGTGTGATCAAACAGCACCTCAAAATTGGCCTCTGCACCAAGAGCAATATGCTGCTTGAAATCAAGATCAATGCCAATACCCAATGGCATGCTCCAAGCGCCATCATTATTGCTCAAGGCAACGCTAAATGCCTTATCTTCATCTTTTTCACGACCAGTTGGACATGAAACGCCTATATAGGCATGAAGATCAACATTTTTTAAATCATCTTTTTTCTGAGGGAAGTCTTTGCCCCAATCAAGCAAGAATACTAAGTCACCAACATCGGTAGCAGACCAGTCATTCCAATCAAGACCACCGTACGTTTTTACAAACGTTTTGATGTTATCTGTTACCAATTCATGAATGTTTAAATCCCAATCGAGTGACGTCTCTGTCCAATCTTCCCAATGAACCCTATACACCTTTGCATGACGAATGGGAAGATGCGCACTCAAGGCAAGGTCGCCGGGAAAAAGTTTAAGTGGTAAGACATAGCGAACATGCGGCGTAACATCAAGCTGTTCAAACTTGCCTGACAATTTAAGATGGCCCGCAACACCATCGTCAAATACACTTTGACCGGTTGTTCCACCATTACGGCTACAACCACCCGAAAGATGTAACTCAGTTTTGATATCAAGAAAATCGTCAATATGATCAACGTTTACCTGATTCCCTTCAAACATTGCCAGCGCAGATTCAGTATCGTCATTGACCTGAAGGAGATCGCGTCGATCGCCCTCCCAATTACGACTGCGTGATGTATCGCCATATTCAACGTTAACACCAAAACGGAGCGGATCGCGATGTGGCGCAGGGGGAAGTCGCAACCCAGGATCAAACGGCGCAAAAAAATCGGTTGGCGCAAAGGCTCCTAACGTGGAGCCGATTATGAGTGCGATTGTAGCCAACCGCAGCGTTTTTAAAAATTTCATCATGGTCTTTGCCTTTCATCTAACCATTTACGTTCATGCCGCTGCTTTGTCCAGGTACCATGATAATACCAGTAGCCTCGTCATGCATTACACCCGTCACTCTTCCTGTTTCTTTGAGCAGTGGCAAAACATTAAACGAGGTATCCATCGCTGCATTTTGTAAATAAAGATTCACATTTCCGAGCGTTCCATAATTCCATGGCAGTGTACTATACAGGAACGATCCATCATCATCGATGTTTTGTTCATAGCTTTTAAACTCCCGCATCAGCCCACTGGCATTGGGCAAAATAACCGGTTGAGCAAATGTTGCTAAAGCACCAGCAGCATCGGGAACATCAAAGCGATACAGTTTATCATTCGGTTTTTGTGCTGCATCGTTAGTCATATCGGTAAGCAATGCATAGATATTGCCATTGGTTGGCACCCCACCTGGTTGATCGGCAAGAAGTTGAAGCTGGATGGCAAAGCGATCAGTAGGAGTATTGGTAATTGGGAATGAGGTATTAACAAGATTTGATGCGTATAATCCGGAACTTGTTGCGATAACGCCACGATTATCAGCTGCAACGCCAGCACTTGGTGCAACAACAACCATGTCTGCAATCCATTTATCATCCAGCCCCGCAACTGTTCCAACATCAAGCACATTGGGAGCATCGGCGAATTTGCTTGCATCCATATCGAAATAATACACATTGCTGCGCGTTACAACATAGAGTCTCTCATTGCGCGCAACAAGCTTCCGTATATGAGCAAAATTAGCATCGTTGTCGGGAACAAGTTTTTTGAATGTCCAATCTCCATTTCCCGGATAACCAGCAGCAACCAGCTCATACATACCTGATGGCCCGCCATCACCAACAGCATCACTCAAAACTACAACGCCATTGCGGCCGCCAACGAACAACCATCCTTGGCCCCCATGATCTTTCCTATCAGGGATCCGCGACCATTCCACATACGTCAGCGGGGCAATAGCCGCAAGTGCTGGATTGTTCGTCGTATTAAAAACGAATACGTTGGTGCCTTCTTCAAAAACAGTATTGATAACCAAT
>JBAZHB010000018.1:0-19761 GCA_041652535.1 Candidatus Babeliales bacterium | reverse complement strand
AATCTTTTTCATCGTAAAAATTAATGGCATGGAAATCAAAAGCCGAACAAATTTTTTGAGCAAGTATAGGAGCATAAGGTGGCGTACTTATGACCATAAAGTCGTCGCCGCCAAGATGCCCCACAAAGTCTGCGCTACAGCCACATTGTTTTACTGCCGCGACAATGATGTTAGCTGTCTTTTGGAGAAGCTCATCTCCGCGCGCAAAGCCATAATAGTCGTTGTATGCTTTAAAATTATCAAGATCGATCCAGAGAAGTGCCCATGGTTGAAAAAGGCGTTCTTGAATTGTATGCATGATAATGCCATTGCCGGGAAGTTTAGTGAGTGGATTGGCATTTTGGTCACGTTGAGACCGCCGTAAATTCATGATAATACGGGCGACCAGTTCGTGAGGTGTTGCAGGTACGCTGATATAATCATCGGCGCCTGCTTCAAGCGCTTGGGCAAGCCCATCAAGTGTGACGTTGCTGACAAAAATAATAATGACACAATGAAAAGTTGCCGCATTCATTTTGAGGCGGCGGGTAAGACTCAGCCATTCATTGAAGCGTAATTGATCGAGCAAAATTGCTCCTATATCGTGATGATCTTCAAGTACGCAATCGATATCGCGTATGGTTACTACGGGAAATACCTCAAAATAGTCAGCCAATAGTTGATTGCAGCCAAAGAGCGTGTCGCTTATGATTATTTTTTCTTTGAATTTTTGCGCGTGCATGCCGGCAAGCTTATCACTGCTTAAATGGGCATGTCCAGAGCAATGTCTGCCTCATGCGTTATCCTTGTCTTTTTTTATGCTTCTCTGCTATATACTGATACATTGGTATCCAAACGTAGGCCATAACCACTATCACCGAAAGTGACGCGTATGAGATCATATGTTTTGTCGTTAATTGCTCTGTTGAGCGTTTTGAGTCTGACAACCTCATGTGTCAAATATTATGATCTCGTTAAATCTGAATTCCCGCAGGGGGGAAGGCTACCAGACCAAAGCGCAGTAGCTCAGCGCTATCGACGAGAAGTTACCTTGTATAGCGAATTTAGGACTCGGGCGGTTTGTACGGCGCTCTGGTGCGCTGATGAGTGGCGCAAGGCCTATGTTGATGTATTTGGTGCCAAACGAGGTTTGAGCGCCGAGGCTCGCGAAGAGATGCTCAAGCGTCAATTAGAAGAAAATCAGCACTGGATAACCTTCTATCTTCTCGCTGATGTTCGTGATAAAACGTTTACCTCGCTGGGCGATTCAACAGCATCCTGGTCGGTATATGCAGAAGTTGATGGCAAAAAGATGCCGCCAGCACCTAAAAAAGAGGGCATTAAAGAGATTGAACTTGATCCTGAAATACAGCTCTTCTTCGGGCCAACTTTTAACCTGTTCAAAGGGGCGTATCTTATTAGAATTCCTATCGATCCTGAGCTTGCTTGCCGTATATCGCAGCGCGATGTACGATCGCTTAAGCTTGTGGTAAGCTCGTCAGCTGAATATTGTGAAATGGAATGGACAAAGGAACAGTTGGAAGATAAAACAAAAGTGCTCAAAGATGAAGATTTCTATTGGGGCTGATCACCGCGGCTTTGCGCTCAAGACTAATATTATTGAGCACGGTGAAGAACATGAGTGGGTGGATGTTGGTACGTATTCTGAACAACGCACCGATTATCCTATTTTCTCTCGACGGGTATGCGAGGATATCTTAAGTGGCAATGCTGATTGCGGTATCATCTTATGCGGATCTGGCGTTGGGGCAAGCATAGCCGCCAACCGATTTAGGGGAATTTATGCGGCTTTATGCTGGAATATTGATATCGCTCGTTTGGCCAAAGAGGATGACAATGCCAATGTCCTTGTGCTTCCGGCAGATTTTGTAACCCCTGATCTTGCCCTGTCAATTATTGATATCTGGCTTAAGGCAGAGTTTAAGGGTGGAATTTATCAACGACGACTTGAAATGATTGATGAATAAGGAATAAACGCCGTGTCTAATGAATCAACAACTCCAAAAAACCCGTTTCAAAACACGCTTAATCTTCCTCATACTGAATTCTCGATTCGGGCTAATGCACAGCAAAAAGAACCTGAGCTTCTTAAGCGATGGGCAGAACCTGGATTTTATGAAAAAGTAACCCATCATAACAAAGGCGCACAAAAATTTATTTTGCACGATGGTCCTCCATTTGCCAACGGTCATTTACATATGGGACATGCGCTCAGTTACATTTTGAATGATTTGGTTTGCAAATTTAAGCGTATGGCCGGTTATCACGCACCTTTGGTGCCCGGTTGGGATTGCCATGGATTGCCTATTGAACTTAAGGTGACTACTGAACGAGGTCTTGAAAAAGATCGTTCAAGCGTCGATCGTGTGACGTTCAAAAAATATTGTCGCGAATATGCCCAGCAATGGATAAATATACAGCGCGAAGAACTTAAAGAGCTTGGGAAGTTGGCTGATTACGAGCATGCGTATGTCACCATGAACCCGCATTACGAATCACATATTTTGCAAGCATTTGCGACATTTGTTGAAAAAGGGTATATCGAACGCAAGCTTAAAACCGTTCCTTGGTGCGCGTCCTGCCGTACCGTGCTTGCCACAGCAGAAATTGAATATAAAGATCGCAAAGATCCATCACTGTATGTTCTTTTTCAGCTTCCTGACAAAATTGCCCGCGTTATCTTTCCACTTTTATTTGAAAAAAGTCCAACACTTAAAATTTCTTTTGCCGTATGGACAACAACGCCATGGACTTTGCCACTTAACCGTGCGGTTGTTTTAAATCCAACAGCGGTATATAGCGTGCTTGAAGGTTCTGATGTAAATGAGGCTTTTATTGTTGCTTCAGAACGTGCCGATGCGGTATGTGCAGATCTTGGAATTGTTAAAAAAGAACTTGCGCATGCAGATGCAATTGTTTTTGAAAAGCGAAGTGTATACCATCCGTTGATTGATAATTTTATGGTGCCGGTATTACTTGATGAAAGCGTGCAATTGGCCGAAGGTACCGCTTGCTTGCATTCTGCGCCTGGATGCGGACCTGAAGATTATTTGCTTGGCGTTAAGCACAACCTTGAAATTTTTTCACCGCTTTCTGATGACGGTAAGTATTTGCAAGGTATTAAACCTGCATCATTTGAAGGCATGAGCATTGTTGATGCGCAGGGCCCCGTTATTACGATGCTTAAAGAGCGGGGGACTTTGTTGCACAAGGGTTCAATTACGCACTCGTATCCACATTGCTGGCGCTGCCGTCAGGGATTAATGTTCCGGGCAACCAATCAATGGTTTTGCGATCTTGCGCAAAATGATCTTTTGTCGCGAGCACTTAAAGAAATTGAATCAATAAAATTTGTTCCCGAACGAGGTCAGGCTCGGTTGCATTCTTTTATTGCGAATCGTACTGAGTGGTGTATTTCGCGTCAGCGTCAATGGGGCGTACCAATTCCTGCTATAAGCTGCAAAAAATGTGGAGCGGCCCATCTTGATGCTGCTTTAGTACGAGCAGTTGCAGCGCGCGTTGCGCAAGAAGGTATTGAATTCTGGGATCGCATGACGCCCGAACTTTTGGTAGCCGAAAAAATTATTCCATCTTCATATCATTGTGCTACGTGCAATAACAAAGATATTACGCAGTTTGTCCTTGAACGTGACATTCTTGATGTTTGGTTTGACTCAGGTGTGAGTAGCTATGCGGTGCTTGCCCAAGATAAAGAAAATCTTGGTGTTCCTGCCGATGTTTATTTTGAGGGTTCGGATCAACACCGTGGGTGGTTTCAAAGTTCATTGTTATGTGGCATGGTACTTTTTGATCACACCCCAACCAAAGCAATCTTAACGCACGGTTTTATTGTTGATGAGCAAAAACGCAAGATGTCAAAATCATTAGGCAATGTGATTGCCGTTAATGATGTGACGACCAAATTCAGTCGCGATGTTTTGCGCCTGTGGGCCGCAAGCGTCGATTTTGAAAATGATTTGGTAGTTTCGGAAAAACTTCTGGGTACTGTTGCCGAAATGTATCGCAAGATTCGTAATACTTGCCGCTACATGATTGCTAATCTGTATGATTTTGATATCGCCAAAGATGCGGTCGATTACGAATCATTGTGGACGCTTGATCAATATGCACTTGCGCGTTTGTATGAATTAAATAGTAAGATTCGTGAAGCATATGATACATATCGTTTTGCGACGGTCGTTCACACAATCAATGAATATTGCACCAATGATCTGAGTGCGGTGTATTTTGATATTCTTAAAGATCGTCTCTATGTTGAACAACAAGATAGTGTTGCGCGTCGTTCGGCGCAAACTGCCTTGTATCATATTCTTGATGTGATGACACGTTGGCTTGCGCCAATTTTGTCATTTCTTGCCGAAGAAGTTTCTGACTTTTATCAAAAAGACAAACAACAATCGATTCATCTGCAACGCTTCCCTGATGTGCACGAAGGATGGCAACAATTTGCAACAGCCGGCCGTCTTCCACAACAACATGCTTCTGTTAGTGTAATGCGAGAAGGTACCTGGCTTATGCTTGAAGCTTTGCGTACTGCCGTACTTAAAGCAATTGAAGGGCAACGCGAGCAGGGCGTTATTAAGCATCCTTATGAAGCCAAAGTGACATTGTGGGTTGATCCTGCAAGTCCAGAGCATGAACTTTTTGCTGCATTGATGCATTGCCTTGCAGCAAAACATGAAAATGAAGGTCGCTTCTTGGCTGATTGGTTTGTGGTCTCCCAGACCGAGATTGCTTCGGCTCCCGATAATCTTGCAGTATCACTTGTTGCCTGGGTAAAAGTTGGCGTTGAACATGCACATGGTGCTAAATGTCCACGTTGTTGGCACTTTGATGTAACTGAACATCTAGATAATCTTTGTAACCGTTGCCAGCACGTTCTTGAAAAGAAATAAATTGAGACGGGGCGCATTCGCGCCCCGTAATCATCTTAAACATTCGTATTGTGATAATCCCATTGACCAGCAATCAAGTTGAGCGACCCGCCAGGTTTAACTTCAATTGATAGATCATGTTCTGGATTACCGTCACCAAAAGCAAAGCCTTCAGAAATACTGGTAGCGCCAGCGTTATCTAAGAAATTTTTGTGATCAGCAATAAGGGTACCACGTGTTAGTCGCATGCCGGTGGTGGTTGAAGAGAGTGTGCAGCCATCAATAAAGAGACGAGAAGATTGATCGATCATGGCAAACAGATCGCGATTGGCGACCGATGGAGCGTAATTGAAAGTGATGCCAGATAGGTAAAGTTGAGAATCTCTGGCGATGCTCGAGGTTGCATCTGAAGCGTAGGTGAAGGTATTAGTGCCGACAATGACGACATCTGGATCGAAGACAAGGCCGCCTGTGGTGATGCTGAAGGTATGATCAAGATACATAGTAACTTGGCTGAGTATTATTGATGAGGTGGCGTCATCGCCATGAAGATTGGTGCCTTTTAATCCTGTAAGCGCAACACTGTGCATAGTAAGCGCGCTGTGTGGCAAGACTTCGATAGCATAAGGATCAAGGGCAAGTTCGTAGCCGTTGCCATAAATTCCGCTATTTCCGGTAAATGTCCATTGACGCTCAAGAGCCTGATTTTGTGTTAATTCCAGGTATACGCCATCACCAAATATTACTTGTGCACCGGCTCCAAGCGCAAAAATTGTGTCGGTATAATTTCTGAAGATGACATTGTGAAAAGTCGCTGTTTTTCCTGCTGCGATGGTAATGACTCCGCTTGCATTGCTTGCGATATGCATGGTGTGTCCATTGCCGTTAATGACCGTATTATCGGGAATGTTCATCATATGATCAGAAGATAAGAAAACATCAAAGGCAAGTTGGTGGGAGCTTGATGCTATATCAATGTTGCTTGGTCCGTGATCGATGGTATTAAGCTGAGTTGCAAGATTTTCAGCTGATTGTTCAGAATCAAGATTTGAAGCAGTTTTGATCGTGCCATTTGAAACAAGCGAGAGGTAATTGATCAGTGGCCCAGAACCGAACGTAATCTTACCATGATTAATGGTATCAAGAGGATCTTGCCAGAGTGTGACTCCGTTGATGGTCATTGAAGCCGCATTATCTAAAAGTAGGTTGTAATTAGCCAGACCGATGGTTGTTGGTCCATTAACGATAATTCCCCCAGCGGTAAAGGTGTAATTGTTATCAAGTTCGAGATATACGCGTGACAAAATGAGATGTGATGTTGGATCAGTAAGTTCAATATTATTGGTAGTTGTGCCAATTCCTTTAAGAACAATATTGGTCAAATATACGTTAGTGTGTGGTTGAACAATTATTTTGCCACACGTTGAAAGATTAAGAATGTTGCCACGGCCATGAAGTTCAAGTGTGCCTTGCAGCGTCCATGTACCATATAAGTCAAGAGGCGAATTTAATTCAATTCTACCTTTGCTTGCTTGTATGAGAAGGGTATTAGTGATTATTGAGTCTTTGATGCCAAGCCCGAGATTGTAGATATCAAGATTTATGGTTCCTGATCCAGTAATGGTTCCATCATCAAAAAGATTGGTGTCCTGAACGAGTTTGATGGTACCTCCGTTGAGAATGATACTGTTGCGCATGCCTGCGCCAAGTCCTAAATTGAGCAAAACCGTGTGATTGCTAATGGTTACGGGGCTATTTGAGCCACCAGAACCGGAGAGCGATCCTGTTCCTTGAACAAAGAAGAGAGGAACCGATGTATAGCCGACTAAGCTTTGCAAATATTCTCCGTCAAGAAAATATGCTGGATATAAGCTTGAGGTAGAAACACGGTGTTCCGATTTGTCTGCGGTGTGTTGGCTGAGCATGTTGAGTTGCCCAAACTTTCCGCCTGCTTCTTCATTTATGTTGTCAAGGAGTCCAGGGTGACGAAGAATGCCATTTTTAATAAGCATTGGTCGGCGTGTGACAAATCCCTGATATGCCATGATAGTTATGCAGGAACTTTGACTATCGAAGATGAAGCGATCTTCTTTTGCATAATTATTATAGTAAATTTTACCTGATAGAATATTCAGCTGTTGGCCGCCGTTAATTTCTAGTATTGCATCATTATTATTATTGATTCCATCGCCAAAAACCAACCCATATTCGAATTTAGGTGTTTCAGTTTCAATATTTGAATAAGAGCTTACTAATATCGTACCTTTGGTTACGGTCATACCTGACGATGTTATATGTAAGGTTCCTCCGCAAAGATCGATGACAGAGTCCCTTTCAGCGAAGATAAGTGGTTGTCGTGATGGCGTTGTTATTGTTGCATCGTTTCTTCCAATCGCAAATTTAATTCCTTGAATATGGAGTGTACTTGCATCAAAGATGGTACTTGTTTGATTACTTGCGTATGAAAAGCTATACACCCTATCGGTTGTTCCTTGCGAATCAAGATTCACATTGTTGCTGAAAAGAATGCTTCCTTTATTGAAAAGATAGTCGCCATTTTGAGTAATTTTTACATTATCAAGGGTGATTTTGCTTGTGTTATCACAGCATACAATGCCATTGTGTCGTGATACATCTTGAAGCGTTAGATTTCTGAAAGTTACGTGCGCTCCGCGTTCAATGATAATACTGCCTGTATTTCCAAGGTCAAACGTGAAAGCATTCCCATCAATTGTTTGAATGCCACTTAGTGTCCATGTTCCATCTAAGCTAAAATTATTGCGCAATGTTATGGTTGAACCATTGCCGACCCAACACAAGTTGCCATGCCAGGTATTTTCTTGTGTGTTAAGCATGAATGTTGTTTCGAGAAGATTAATAGTTCCTGTTCCAATAAATGAATAACCATTGTCGAGTCCGGAATTTTCGGTGAATATAATTTCTTGTCCATTGAGCTCTATGTTATTAATGCTATGTGAGAGTAAATCCCAAGTGAGACTGGTAGTGTTGCTCATAAAACTTATGATGCCAGGGAGTTGGCCGTTGCCGGTGAAGAGTATATTTTTGCCATCAATAAGAAGATTGTTATAAACAATTCCCGTATTCAGTGTGATTCTGCCGTTATCATCGAGAAGAAAATATCCTTTACGAGCGATTGTTGCAGTAAGGACGTAGTCGGAAGCAACTTCGTCGTAGCTGATGCGGGTATTATCAAATGTCCAATAGGAGCCAGGATCAATAACAAACATAAAACCAAGTCTTGGCCTAAACCATCCATTTTCGAATTTGATCGGTCGTTTAAAGTAAAGTGATGTTGTTGTTTCAACGGCAAGTTGTGGCTGCCCGTAAAATTGGACAAGTGTTTGTGTTACACAATTATCAAAAATGATGCCACCATTGATCAAATCGAGTTTGGTACCGCTGCCATGAAGTATGATGGTTGCATCATTGGCTTTTATAATTCCATCACCAAATTGTAATGCCTGCGCGGTTATACTAAGGTAGGTGTCGGTGTAATCAACATTAATTATTGATTCGTTGTAAACATCAAGAACTCCTTTGGTGATTCTTAACCCAGAGTTTGTTATATGAAGCGTTGCATTATCAAGTACCAAATGAGCTGAATCATTTTCGAATAAAAGAGGGCTACTGCCAAGTGCTGTAACTCTACCGATTTCAAAGGTTGCGCCATTGTTAAAGATAAGATTCGAATTAGCATGAATTGTTGAGGTATTTGCGCTTGAATAAGCGAGTATGTGTGGACCGGTTATAGTAACGTCATCGTAGACTTTCCATGAACCATCGCCAAATACGATATCATTATCAAGCGTAATTTGTGAATTTTGAAGGCTTAATTGTGATGTTTTACCTTGCAATGCAAAAGCATATGGTTGTTCAAATTTCAGATTACTGTTTGCTACTTCAAGAAGACTATTCTGGGCAATATTAATTGCTCCATTCCCAGTGAATGTTAGCTGGCTCCCACGACCATTAATGCTACAATCTCCCATAAAAGTGATTGGTGAATTAAGCGTGAGATTCCCATTAAGGAACAGATGGAGATCTTGAAATATAAAGGATGTTGAACTTTCTTTGAAAACCGAAAGAAATTGTGTCGAGTTGTCCGCTCGGGCATTATACATTCCATTATCGTTTGAAAATTTAACAGCATTAACATTGTTTCCTACTTCGATGTTATAAATATTTGTTAATGCATATGATGTGGTATCGAATGAAAAGAACTGATGCTCATTTCCTGCAAATGTATTACATCCTGCGGTAAGTTGAGTTGCATCTGGTTTCCAACTAACTGTGTTGACAGATGAGGCAATTATTGCGGTATTTTTAAATATGATGGTATTGAGTGATGCCGTATGCTGATAAGTTTTTATATTACCACCGGTAAATCCAAGAGCTACATAGGTACTTGTCGGCGCCCAATCGAGCGATCTGATTGCAGTTCCTAAATCATAACGTTTGAGATGGCTGACTGCAGATCCAGTAAAGTTATAAAGATGAAGGCTCCCTCCGCTTGTTCCAGCAATAAAATCATTTGTATTCCCTATAGGAGCCCAATGAAGATTGTCATAAGAAATGGTACCGTTAAGAGCAGCGTTATTGGTTGGGGTATATTGGACGTCAAGTGTTTCCGTTCCAGCATTAAAATGATAGACATATACAACGCTTCCTGCCGCAGCGAGGTAATCTCCGCGTCCTTGCCAGGCAACCGAGTTTAAGGTTCCTACGGGGTTTTGGGTATTTTTTAGCGTGAGCGTACTTATGCCATTGAAAAGATAGATGCGAATTTCGTTGGCGGTACCAGGTGTTGCGACTGCCAAATAATAACTATTGGGACGCCAGCGTACCGAGGTGCCGTTACTGCCCAAATTGATGCCTGTCAGTAGTGTTAGCGTGGTACCATTAAATGAATAAATGTGGAGCTCATTACCAGGACCGCTTGTAGTTACTACTGCCAAGTATTGATTATCATACGACCAATCAAGTGAAAATATGGGACGGAGAGCCGTAACGCGAGCAACAAGCGGGAATACGAGCGTGTTTGTTGAAGTGGTATTATTTGCAAAAGTATCATTGCTTTCTGAAAGCACGACGGAATGATTTTGACCGATAATAGTTCCAAGGTCGGCAAAGGTTCCGGTGTTGGTAAGAATAAGATCACTCTGAAGATAAAGTTTGCCGCCGCGTAAATTTATAGGGCCTGCTACAGGGAAAATTGATTGGAACGAACACGTCGTTGTGGCGTCAACAAAAGCAAATCCATTTTTTGTAGCTGCAAAAGTTTTGATGATATTATCCTGATCGGTGATGTTAAAAGGATTGACGATTGAAACGGCAGTATCAGAGCCATAGCTTGTGCCAGAAATGAGGGGGCGATATGAAACAGCAAGTAGTAAAAGTTGTAACAGCAAATCAAAAATAAAGCGGTGGCGCACGAAAATCTTCATTGATCGATCTCCCTTCTCTCAACTATTCAAGTACTCAAATCTTCCTCCAACCAAGTTGAGCGAGCCGCCCGGTTTGACTTCAATGGACAAATCATGAATTGGATTGCCATTACCGAAAAGAATGCTTTGAAGATTAGAAGTACCACCGGTGTTATCAATGATATTTGTGTGATCTGCTATAAGAGTACCATCTATTAAGCGCATGCCGTAAGGAGCTTTGATGATACAGTCATCAATGAAGAATCGGGAAGATTGATCGACCATGGTAAAGAGGTCACGGTTAAAGGTTGAAGGGATGAAGTTCAGCGTAACTCCGGACATATAAAGTTGAGAATCTTTGGCAATAGTTGAAGGAGCATCTGAGAAGAAGGTGAGCGTGTTGGTACCAACAATATCAACGTTACGCTCAAAGGTAATGGATCCGGTAAGGAAATCAAAATTGTCATCAAGATGGAGGTCTGCATCACTTAGGATGAGCGTTGAAGAATCATCAAAGCAAGAAAGATTCGTATTTTGTAATCCTGTTAATGCAACATCATGAATTCTGAGAGAACTATTTTGAGATACGACAATTGCATAAGGATCGATCATGAGCTCCTTGCCGATGCCACAAATTTCGCTATTTCCCGTAAATGTCCATTGCTGCTGAAGTATCTGAGCTTGGAGTAGCTCAAGATGTACAGCATCACCAAAGACGACCAATGATCCTGCACCAAGGTTGAAGATAGCATCAGTGTAATTTCTGAACGTGATATGGTGGAAGAAAACGGTGCTTCCAGGGGCAATATCAATGACGCCATCTGCAGGGCTGGAACAATAAAAGGAGTGTCCATGCCCATCGATGATCGAGCTATTTTGGATGGACAAACGATGATCAGTGGATAAAAAGAGGTCATGAGAAAATTTGTAAGCAGGCGTGTTGATAGTGATATTGGCAGGTCCATGATCAATAGTTTGTAGTTGAGTATTGAGGCAGATAATGGCGTTACTGTTATTAATGACAAATTGATTGGAGGTAGTAACCGCAAGGGCATTGAAAGCGTTGCTGCTTATTCTGCAGCAGTATAAGAAAGCATTGCTACTGGTTCTGGCATCAACAGAAAGTTTGACGATGGCGTTGCTGTTGTTAATGACAAATTGATTTGACGCGGTAACTGCAAGCGCAAGTAGAGCGTTGCTGTTAGTTCTGGTATCGACAGAAAGTTTGACGATGGCATTACTGTTGTTGATGACAAATTGATTTGACGTGGTAACTGCAAGTGCAAGTAATGCATTACTATTAGTTCTGGTATCGACAGAAAGTTTAACGATAGCGTTGCTGTTGTTGATGACAAATTGATTAGAGGTGGTAACTGCGAGCGATATCAGGGCGTTACTGGTAGTTCTACAGCAGTACAAAAGAGAATTGCTCGTAGCACGAATATTGCTGGCAAGTGTGATGAGTGCATTGCTGGTGGTTCTGCAGCAATACAAGAGTGTGTTACTAGTGGCTCGTGCGCCGCGGCAGAGATTAATGATGGCATTACTATTGTTACGAATGCCGCGTGCAAGCGCATTACTATTGATGCGGTCGCCCAAGAGAAGAGCATTGCTCATGGTTCTGCAACAATAAAGTTGCGTATTGCTGTTAGTTCTAATGTTGCGATCGAGTTTGATAATTGCATTGCTGTTAGTGCGATTGCCATAGAGGAGGGCGTTGCTATTGTTCTTAGTTAAGAAAAGTTTTGCGTTACTATCGATACGATCGAGATAAAGAAGTGTGTTGCTATTAGTACGAATTTGTGTTTCAAGATCTGCGGTAGATTGGGTGACCAGATCAAGATTCGTTACCGTTTTTATGGTGCCACTGGAAACAAGAGACAAGTACTTGCTACGAGGTCCTGAGCCAAAGGTTATTTTGCCATAACTTGTTTTATCGAGCGGATCTTGCCAGAACGTGACGCCATCGATCGTCATTGAAGCTTTTTGATCAAGCAACCAATTGTAATTCTTGGTGCCAACAACCGTAGGACCGCTAATGATAATGCCGCCGATGGTGGTAGAGAAGTTATTATCGAGCTCAAGATAGACGTTTGAAAGTTTAAGCGTTGAAGTATCGCTCATGAAGTTAATGTTGCCTTTGCCCGATCCAAGACCTTTAAGAGAAATATTTTCAAGAGCCAAGGTTGCTCCTGGGCGGATGGTAAGAACCCCTCGGTTGGACATATCTAAATCATTACCATTGCCATTAAATTGCATCAGACCACCAAAAGTCCATGTACTTGAAAGACTTGTGTTAGAATTCAGACAAATAGCGCCTGAAGTGAGGCCTTGCCAGTAAATGGTACTGGTCATGGTTGTTTCATCGGTTCCGAAATTAAGTTTTGTTCCCAAGAATTGAACTTTGCCTGAACCGGTTATGACATAATCGTTGGCGAAGGAAGTGTTAGATGCAATTACTAAAGTGCCTCCATTAAGTGGAATATTGCACGTCATTGGTGTCAGGAGTTCTGTGTGAAGTGTTGCATTTTGATCGTGCACGGTTAATGTTCCACCAAAACCGCCAGGCCCTCCGAAATGCGAAGTGCCTGATTTTGCAATAACATCGTCAACACTGAATCCATCGGTAACATAGTAAGTATCACCATTAATAAGACCATAAGGGCGTATTCCTGCATGAGTAGTTACTTTTTTGGCAGCATAGGGAGCTTCACCGCGTGTTATTCGTGTAATGCTTTCTTGGATGTCTATTATTCCAGGATCATAACCGACTGCAACGCCAGTGGCATTGTCAGTAATGATTGTTCCATCTTTGAACCATATATTTGTTTTTGCCCAAATACCTGAAGGACTAAAACTATCAATTGAAGAGGCTGGACTTGTAAAGACAATGCGATTATCACGATAGTTTTGATAATAAATAGTTCCCATTTTAAT
The DNA here is from genome assembly GCA_041652535.1 of Candidatus Babeliales bacterium. Taxonomy (GTDB): domain Bacteria; phylum Babelota; class Babeliae; order Babelales; family RVW-14; genus UASB124. The sequence goes on along the minus strand of JBAZHB010000018.1, from coordinate 6,485 downwards.
ATTAAGTTGAGCCCCTGAATCAATTTTGAGCAAGAAATCATTATCGAGAGTTCCGTCACCAATGATTAATCCATAGTCATATTTGGGTGTATCAACTTCGATATCCGATGAATCTTTAATGAGCATTGTACCTTTGGTCAGTCTCATACCTGATGATGTTACATGGAGCGTTCCCCCGTTTAAGATGAGTTTTGACGTCAGCGGGTCAAGAAATACCAGTGGTTGTTGTTCTGGATCGGTGACGGTTGAATCGTGCCGTCCAATTGAAAAACGTGTGTTAGGACGAATTTCAAAGTAAGCTTCTGTATCAATAGTGCTTGTTTTGGTACTTGCATAGGTAAAGGTGTAAACGCCATCAAGCCCATCAATAATGCCAATAGTGCTATCGTAATAAACATAGATGCTACCGATATCAAAGAGATAGTCGCCATTAAGAAGCATATCCGTATAATTGAGAATGATTTTACAATTGTTATCGCTACATGCAATAGGAGATTGTCGCGATATGTTGTAGAGCGAAAGATTTGAGAATTCAACCTGTGCGCCACGTTCAAGAATAATGGTTCCCGTTTCATCGAAATCTATGATATAGCCTTGCCCATCGAGTAAAATGTTGCCACTAAAGGTCCAAATTCCTGAGAGGGTTACATCACCATTAAATTTAAGAACCCCTCCGTTGCTATCCCAATAAATATTTCCGGTCCACTCAGTTGGTTCTGTTCCAAGCGCAAATGTTTGAGATCCCAATTCTACGGTTCCTGTTCCTGCAAAAGTGAACCCAGGCGTAGCGTTAGTATTTTGGGTGATTGTAATTTTACACCCATTCAGATTAATATCGTTTTCTCCAATTATATCTGCAATGTCCCAAATTAAGCTTGCGTTGCGATTGAATGTTATTATTCCAGAAATATTTCCGAGGCCAGAAAATAACGCATCAGTTCCTGCTATGGTTGTTTTACCATAATTGGTTCCACGGTTCATGATGAGTGAATTATTATTATCAAGCGTGATGTGTCCTGCATTTAAAATGGTTCCAGTCATGGTGAAGTCTGAACGTATATCTTGGTAGTCAATACGCGTATTAGTTAGTTTTAAATATGATGTTGATGGGACATAAAAAGAAACATTTGAAGTTGGTTTGAGCCAACCATTACTGATATTAATGGGCCGTTTGTAGTAAATCGATGCGGTTGAATCAATAGATAGTTGTGGTTGCCCATCAAATTTTATCATGGTTGTTGTTACGCAAGGAGAAAGTACAATTGCTCCATTGCTTAATTCAAGTGTGGTGCTGTTACCATGAAGTATAATGGTAGCATCATTTGCTTTATTAGTACCGTCGCCGAAAACGAGTGCTTGGGTGGTATTACTGTATCGCGTATCGGTATAATCAACGTTAAATTTTGATTGATTATAGATATCGATGTTTCCTTTCTTTACTGTGAGTCCTGAGTTGGTAATATGAAGTGTTGCATTATCAATGGCCAAATGAGCAGTATTATTTTCCCATTCAAGAGGTTCGCTGCGGATAGCGCGTGTTCTGCCAAGACTGAATGTTGCACCATTTGCGATAGTCATAGTTGCATTGGCGTGAATGGTAGACGTAAATGCTGTCTCATAAAAAAAAGTATGCGGACCGGTGAGGGTAACATCTTGATACACATCCAACGAACCATCACCAAAGGTTATATCATTGTCAAGTTGAAGCGTAGTATCTTGGAGACTCATTTTTGATGTTCGTCCCTGCAGAGCGAAAGCTCCTGCTTTTTTAAAATCAAACGTTACATTGGAGGTGGCCAGATTGCTATTGGCACCTATATTTATTGCCCCATCACCGGTAAAAGTAATGGTGTTGCTTCTGCCATTAATGATGCAATTTCCAGTAAAATTGAGTGGTGAACCTAGGGCGAGATTGCCATTGAGATAAAGAATTACATTATCAAGAATAAACGGCGATGAGCTTTCTTTATAAATCGATAAATAGCGCGTTGAATTATCGGCTCGTGCAATATAGGTGCCGCTTGTATTGGAAAATTTGACAGCATTAACATTTGTTGGAACAACAATGCCATACATTTTGGTTCCAACATAAGAGGTTGTGTTGAAACTGAAGAGTTGATGCTCATCTCCAGAAAATGAGTTGAACCCGGCGGTAAGATCTGTCGCATCAGGCTTCCAACTGACCGAATTAACGGTAGATGGAATAATTGCAGTTGCTTTGAATCCTATGGTGTTTGTTGCTGCAGTATGTTGATAGGTTTTAATATTTCCGCCACTGAAACCAATAGCCATATAGGTGCTGGTCGGAGCCCAATCAAGAGAGGTAATGGCAGTGCCGAGCTGGTAGAGCTTGAGTTGTTGCGCTGCCGCTCCAGTGAAGGTGTAAAGGTGTAGGGCCCCACTGTCGCTGCCAACAATAAAATCATTTTTATTGCCGATGGGTGCCCAGTGGATGTTATCGTAAGTAACGGTGCCGCTTAGACCAGTTGTGGTGTATTGAACATCAAGCGTTTCGGTGCCTGTGTTGAAGTGATAAACATAGAGAACGGTGCCAGCAACTGCAAGATAGGTTCCGCGACCCTGCCATGCAACCGAATTCATTGTTCCTGTCGGATTTTGTGTATTTTTGAGAGTGAGCGTATTACCGGTAGGATTAAATAAATAAATACTCAGCTTATGGTTAGTCGCTTGCGATGTAATTGCCAAGTAGTAGCTATTGGGGCGCCAACGTACGGATGTTGTGCTATTCGTTAAATTTGCTCCTGCGACTTCGGTGAGTGTGCTCCCATCAAATGAATAAATATGGAGTTCAAAAGATCCACCTGCGGCATTCGTTGTAGCGACAGCAAGGTATTTATTATCGTATGACCAATCGAGTGAAAATATTGATTGAAGTGCCGTAACACGTGCAATAAGGGCAAGCGTTCGTGTATTAGATGGATTGGTACTGCTGCTCACCGAAGTAGCACTTTGTGCAAAGGTAATAGCATGATTTTGACCGAAGATGGTGCCTAGATCAGCAAAGGACCCCGTATTTGTTATAAGCAGATCGCTTTGGAGATAAAGCTTGCCCCCATTTAACGTAATAGGGCCTGATACGGAAAAAAGAGATTGAAATGAGCATGTAGCTGCACTATCAGAAAAAGAAAACCCATTTTTTGCTGCACCAAAAGCCAGAATAGCATTGTCTTGCCCGGTGATGTTAAAGGGATTGACGATTGAAACCGCGGTGTCTGAGCCGTAGGATGCAGGAGAAAGTTGGGGCATGTTGGATGCAAGTAAGAGTAAAAGGAGTAAGAATCTGAAAAAACTATGATGGCGACAGACTTTTGCCATGAATAGATCTCCTTAATAATGAATTGATCAGGATCATGGCTAACCTAGTAAGATGAATTAAGAAAAATCAATGATTTGAGATGATAGTTACATTTGTTGCGAGTGAAGGGGTTTCCTGTGTTCTTCTTTGTTCTTAGGACCTGTTGAATTTTATGACAACGAGGTCATTCCTGCTCAGAGGCAGCCTGCCCCGCGTAGCCAAGTAGGGAGTAGGTCGGGGGATGCCGTAAAGGTTCAACAGAGACTAGAACTCAATATTAAGCGATGCAAGAACTTCAAATGTTTTTGGTACGTTGCGTCCGGCAAAGGTATAGTCAAGGCCCAAGCGTGATCGAATTTGTGCATCGAATTGATAACAATAAGTAAACCCAAGCGTATTGGCAACCGAAGACGTATTGTGACTCAGCAGCGATGGCTGATAGAGACTATCAAGCTGTTTCCTGAGGACATAATCTTTTCCGTGTACGCGCAGATCATAAAAAATGTCTAAAAAACCGTGCGATGTAAAAAGCGCATCAAAAGTATTACCAAATCTGCAGAAAAGTTCAGCGCCTGGTTGAATTTTGATTTTACGCGTTCCATCAGAAAAACAGCGTGCCGTTGCATCAGGTTCGCGAAATTCTTTGGCAATAAAATTAAATGTTTCGCCAAAAATTATAAGGCCATGTGCAGGTTGGCCGGGCAGAACCCTGACCGTATTATTGAATGTTTTTTGACCATCATAGGTGTTATCCATGGTAACGCGCCGGTTGACGTTGCCCGAAAAGCTGTAAGTTCCTTTAAGATGCATATAAGGATTGAGCCAGCGGCTGCGTTGCCATAGAAATGATATAAATCCGGCGAGTTCGACAAAGCCGCCATTGCCCAAGTCGTCGTACCATAATTTGCCAACATCACGGCCATTGGTAGTAGGAATAAGAAGGCTAAGGCCGGTAACAAAACGGTCAAAATGCCGCGAAGGGATATCAAAGTTGAGATAGGCAACAACATCGCTGATCCCAAAAACCGTTTCGTTATGATTAAAAGACATTCCTTTGCGGTGAACAATTTCTTCGACAAAATCTTCAAGTCCGTCAAATTGCTTATAAAATTGAAACTCTGTTGCTTGCGCAAGTCCTGGTATAAATGTTTGGCCGTCGGCGCTGTAACCGCGTTCGATATTTTTTAACTTGGTGTAGTTCTCAGATGAAATATCATTGGTAAGTTTGAGCCGTTGATGCCGAATTTTGAGAGGAAGATGAATACCAAGTGTAATGTCGCCGTGCATAAAATGACGTGCGTAATCAAAGACAAAATTGTACTCATCAAGTGAGGCGTGCAAATTAATTTCTTGATCAGCAAGAACACTTAAATAGTGGTTGGCAATAGTTGATGATGTATCGCCTCCAGGGCCTTCAAGCGGTGGATGCGCAATGATATCGCCCATATGGGCAAGCTTGCTGGCGAGTAATATGTTTTGCACATGAATAGTCGGTTCCCCAAAGATTAATTGCGATAGTTGCTCCGACCCGCCGCGTCCTGCATAAGCATGTGAGGCGGTATCAAAAGTAAAAATAAACTGGAAGAGATCATTATCTTCAAAAAATTGTGTGTAATAAGGCCAATGCGGCAGAAGATAGATAGCGCCATCGGTTTTTGCAAACCCACGATTGAGGTAATGGGTTGATCCGCGGTGATGGTGCGGTTTTTGTTCTTTGGGCTTGATTTGTGCGGCGATTTCTTGCGCAATCCGTTCTTTAAGTAAATCTGAGCTAAGCTCACTGTTGCTTGTTGCAATATCTTCAGCATGCAATGGGAATAATACTGTGGCAAGACAGCATGCTGTGCGTGATAACCATTTATTTTTAAGCATAATTCACCACAATTTTTTATTCTTCTTCAGTGACGATCTGATCAATAAGCTTGCTTAATACTTCTTTGCGTTTTTTCTCTTTTTGTCGGATTTTTATTTCCTCGCGCAATGCGCCAACCTGATTTTCAACTTCATCGCGTATGGTCTTGTTAACTGCTATTTTTGTATCATGCAATTGTTGCACATGATCAATTTTTTTCTCAAGTACCTGGGTGTCAGTTATTGCCTTAGCGGCTTTAGCGTCAACAAAATTGAGTTTCTCGTTTACTGAATTTATTTTTTGAGCAGTTTCTTTTTGATACGCCGAAGCTGCTTTTTGGTGCTCATCAAGCTGCTTGGTAAGCGACTGAGTGCCTTGTTCTATTTTAGTAGTAAGGTTCTGTTTGTAGGCTGTAAGCGTACGCGCAACTTTTTGTTCATGAGCTGCAACATGATGTGCGATTTCTGTTTTATGAAGAGCAATGTTCTGAATTGTTTCAGAATTTTGAGTTGCTACTTGTTCGGCAAGTGCTTTGCCTTGTTCTTCAATCTTATTATCAAGCTGTTTTGTTGTTTGCTGTAGGGTGGTTTTCACATCTTGTAATTCTTGCTTGGCGAGTACTGTTGATTGTTTAACTTCTTGGAGTTGTTGCGCTTCGTGCTGAGTTGTTTGCTCGAGCGCGTGTTGTTGATCAGCAAAGGTTTGTTGGAGCGTTGCGAGCTCTTGTTCCGTAGTGGTGAGACGGATTTCAAGTTGTTGCGAAAATTCTTTAAGCTTTTTTTGCTCTTGAGGAATAGTATCAAATAAAAACCATCCTGCTCGGTAGCCATACCAGCCCGTGCCGATGAATGATGCGGTAAGAATTGCGTAGATTGCAGCAGGGGAGACAAGCGCTTTGCCAATGGCAGTAAGAACGTTTCTCAATGTTGTGAAAAATGCGATGATAAAATTGCTCAGTGCCCGTGCAATTGTTATGACGACACTTTTGAGCGCTATCCCCGTGTTTATAAATGCATGCCAAATATAGGTACTTACACGTGTGACTGCATGCGAAACTATGGCAAAAAATCTTACGCTTGTGTGTGCTATTTTAAGGCTGTTTCGATAGGTTACATTCCCTGTAGCAACAAAACCATGCACGAGTGATAGGGTTGATGCTTTCAAGATGGTTGCGCTTGCGTTCAATGCACTACCTATGCCACTTATACACCATACAAAAGAAGTTCGTATTGAGCCTGTTAAGTGATCAAAGCCAACTTTGCACCAAGAAACAGCTTTATGGGCAACCTGTGTAACAACTTGTTTGGTAGCAGTAAG
>JBAZHB010000017.1:0-19818 GCA_041652535.1 Candidatus Babeliales bacterium | reverse complement strand
TATCAAGTGTTGACGTTCCCGCTAATGTAGGAGTGTTTGTGCTGCCAGTCCATATCATGTCTAAGCAGAAAGATGCCGCATTGACCGTGACAACCTGGCCTCCAGCGGTAAAGGAATTGGCATCAAATAGCGTATTATCTGTCGATGTTGGGACTGAGGCTGTACAATAACTCCCACTGGCTGCTGACCACGAGTTGACCGTATTCCAGTTTGCTGCTATACCGATGGTAATATCAAAGGTTGCTGTCCCTGTCCCTACTGCCGTAATAGTGTTTAATCCTGCCGCTAAATTAGGTTCTCCTGCAAAAGAAATATTTGAAGTCCCATCAACCAGTGTCGCACTTGTACCACTAGCCATATAAAGGGTAAAGGTTCCCGTTGAGCCATCATCAGTAATATTGAGTGTGCAATCTGCGACATTGCGCCCTGCCTCCGCAACGGTAATATGCGCTCCATCTACTATAAATACCTGACCCATGACAAAATAACGATCTGAGACAGCATAGGCCGGTATGGGATTAACAAAAGGTATTATTACTGAAACTATCAGTAAAAGAGGAAGAAGATAGCGGAATACTTTATTCATGCGTGCTGCACCTTTCGCACACTGACTTAATGGCTTCGACATACTGAAAGTCAAGCATATCCTTATCCATAATTATTTGGATTTTAAAGCACTTGTCAATTTTCTTGCAATTCATCTATAAATCACCCTCTGTGTTATTACCCTATCTGCCAGTGTATTCATATATAAAACTCCAGGTACATTGTAAGACTTACCTAACTCCACTGTTACCTCTGATTTATTCTGTGGTTCGATATAGACCCATCCTTGGTCAATGGTATCAAATGCTACACACACATGACCGTCATTGTTTTTCCAATTCATTACCACAATATAGCATTGATAACCATTCTTAAAAAAGTAATCCTGTATCTGTTTTGAATGATCACAACAATTACCGTCTGTTGTCTTTAAATCTTCTAAGCCTACCTGCACCTGTGCATAGGTAGGATTATTAAGCGCAATATCATAATGCCTTTTCTGCAATTCAGACAATGAGTTCGCTAAAACTGTCTGATTTTCAGTCAATTCCGCTATTAATGAACGGGTAGATATAAAATAAAAAATCCATACAGCTACAATTACTGCTATGGATGCAACATACAACCATTTTTTCATTTATCTCATCCGTTTACACTTCTGATGCTCTCTCTGTAATGCTATGCAATGGGCTCTCCAGTACGAATCACCCTCTTTCATCAAATTCCTTTCAACAAGCTCATGCTTTAAGTTTCGTACTCTGCGAGCCATGTCGGGATTGTTATCTAATAGGATTTCATTTTTCTTGATTGGGAAGCCAATGCGTTTTGCTGCCATTTCATTCATGGCTGCGTAGTCGTGAAGTTCTTTATCTGAGGCTATGCGTACAGTTAACCCATGCTTCTTACAGTAGGATAAAAGAGCCTGGTATTCAAGGTTTGCGCTCATTACTCACCTGTTTATGCTTTTCAAAGAAATAGCTCGCATCCGCATGTGCAGCTTCGCGGGTAGGGCCATCCGTGGTTATGTTAGCGAGGGCCTGTAGACTGTAAGCCGCAGCAAGTACATCGCCTTTATGGGCTTTCAACATTATTTCACGTCGTTTTTCTGCCGGTAAGTCTTTATGCCAGCCGGTATCTTTCTTGAAAGGCTGATACCATTTCTTTTTACTCATTTTAGTTACCTACTGTATGGCTTATATGGCATTATCTATTTCTCTAAGTGCCAACTGGACACTTGGTCAAGTTTCCTGAGTTTTTCTTTCCAAGCCTTTAACGTGCCTTTATACAAATAAGGCTTCTTATGCCCTTTCAAGTAATATATAATTTTCGCCATTTTATTCACCCCTGTTAAATTTTAAAGGAAAAGGCGAAGCCAGCATTTTCATAATCATCTTTTGCTGTACTCCGCCTTATTTGACTCCCTTTTCATTTGTTAAAAATCCCTGTAATGCTCTACAGGTTAAAGAAATTGCAATGATAGCACTAATAAGGGCTGCAACCAGTGAGCCTACTAAGCCTAAGTTATTGGTCGCCCACGTTGCCGCAACGAACCAATCACACGTAACCAATAATGCAGCAGCAATAAAGATTTCGAGTAGGCTTTCAGCTTTTCGACTCATGGTCACAGCCCTTAAGTGTTGTTGGTCTATTTCTCCATGAAACCCTGGACGGCACGCCAGAGTAGGCCGATTGCCAGGATCGTCACGAACAGGCCAACGATGAGGGACGCTGTTGCGCCGAGAGCCACGGTGCAGGCTGCGGCTATAAACCCTGCCAGGGCCAGCAACAGGATTACACCGATGAAAATCTCGACTACCGATTCTACCATCCGGTTCATGATTAGACTCCTATCCCTCAAAACAAGGGAAACGCCAAAAGTGGGCCGTTACTTTTATAATTACATGAAGGATTATGTTTTGTCAATACTGCCGCTTTTTACATTCCCCAATTACAATGATAATAATAGCTACTACAATAGCTGCGCCAATGATTATCAATATCGTAATAGGCCAGTCTATCTTAGATTTTTCGGGTAAATCATTCACAGGTGTTACAATGTTTTCTATTTGCTGTGGTTGTGCGACTACCGGCGGTATATTGATTACAGGATTAGTTTGAACTGGCCGATTATCAATTTGCGCTGAGGAGGAAGCCTGATTCATTGAAGGGAATAACTCCTGCCAAGTTGGAGTTCGCGTTGGAGTCCCTGAATTAAATCCACCTCCGCCACCACTTGACCCTCCGGTGACTGTGACTGTAAGAGGGATTGATACACCAACTCCAGTATCAGCAAAGCAGGGAACGCTCATTAAGAGCGCCCCTGCCATTACTAAACTCACTAATAGATATTTCATGTTACGGTGCGAAAGTAGCCACAAAAGCTACTGATCCGGTTATAGTTCCGGTAACGCCTGGGAGTGGGCAAACCTGAGCGTCAAGATCAAGTGCTGCGCCTGGTAGCATCCTTGCCGAAGCCCACGCTGTAGCAAGCACTCCACCAAACTTTAGTGAGTTTGCATAGAAGCCTGCTGTCGGTATTGCTGTAACAGTAATAGGCACAGTTCCAGTGTTAGTCAAGGTTATGATGTTGGCTCCGGCTGTAGAGCATGACCCAATATTAACGCTGCCAAAGGCCAACCCCGTAGGCGGACTTACCCCAACACTTAGAACCGCAGGAGGTACTGTAACTGTGGTGGTTAATGGCGTGCCTGAAACAATAGGTGCTTTATTAGTGTCCGTATAGAGGATAAGGTCAGTTTCAAACAGGATGCTTGCCGTTACCGTGGGATTCCACGCTGTTACCGACTTGGAAGTAGCATTGTAATAGGCTGATGGAATAAGCCATATCTTTGCACCCAGTGGAGTAGTGTAGAAATCTGGCGCACCTGCATGACTCAATAACATATTTGAATCTGGTGCAGTAGGTAAATCCATACCAAGTTCGGTGCTGGTAGTGGCTACATCTATGCGTCCTGCTGATGTTGAAGTACCTGACCATATCAACGCCCCTGGTTTATTACCAGGATATGGGTCAGCGAAGTAAATCAACGAGTATGCTGTAGGAGTAGCACCAAGCCCCGTTACCGCCAAGCTCCAGTCCAAAGTATCCCCGCTGGAATTGTAGGTAAACACGCCGTATTTGCTATCACTAATCCTTGCCCATGTTGAGGCATCTTTATTATCAAGGATAAGTGTACCTGTGGATGATTCTCCTCCATCACCGCCTACTGCCATAACCGATGCCGGAATAAGAATCGCCATGATTGCCAGAATTGTTAGAACGAGTACCTTAAATTTCATTGTTTTAAACCTCCATTTTCATTACTAAAGATAAACATAACATAAATGACGAAAATTACACAAACTACAAAATAGCAAATATCCCGCAACCCTTCACCAACCAGCTCAATAAAAATAAAAAGCGTACAGTCTATTATTCTCAATCAGTCACTTCTACGATATAAAATTTCTTAGCCCAGTACGCCTTATTATCAGGTTCGTCTATTTTTATTGTAATAGTATATTTGTCTATAGCTTCCCTTGATATTCTGCCTTCTGCCGAATAGAATGTTACTGCACTTTTACTTGCAACTGTACGATCCCCGTCCATTGTCCATGTTCCCATATCTGGTCTGTCTGTAATAGTTGAAGGATTTGCTCCAGTTAAAGGATTTACCGTTACTGAAGTGTCCGGCGTAAATCGAAGTTCAAGCGTATATTTATCAGTTGTGGTTGAGAGATTTTTAATGGCAATTTGGAAATCCACAAAGTTGGATGAAAACCGTATTTCGTCACGGTCTGGATCAACCCACTCCAACCATAGTTCGAGATCACCGTCAGAATCTAAAAGTTTAGCATTATCCGATATGGTTGTAGATGAAGTTGGAGTAGTTGAAGATGATGATTTAGTAATCCATGATTGATCTTTTTTTAGGTTATCTATGGCAGTGGCTACTGTTGAATTAACCTGATCTTTTGTGTAGACCTCATCTTTAGAATAAGAATTACCGCCGCCGCCACCACCAGCCTTGATTAATTCCGTAACAAGAGACATATCGGCTTTTTTACTCATTTGATCCTGTAAGTTCTTGATTTGATCGCCATAAGCATTCCACGTAGGGGTAGCTTTCCACATAGCTTCTACTTCACTCATCCAAGTAGACTGCGCTGGCGGTGCAGATTCGGAACAAGCCATCAAAGGCACAGCCAAAACAACTATACCAATAAACAATAAGATTTTATTTTTCATTTTGAGCCTCCAACCGTTTAAATTCACTTTTTAATGCCCGTTCAATAATCTTGGCAACTGTTGTGCCTTCTTTTACTGCCAAGACCTTTAATTGTAACCAAATTTCGGGATTGATGTTTTTCCTTTGTTGGTCAAGTTTCGCTTCCATACTTATAGCATAAACTAAAACGCTATTTTGTGTCAATAGTCTATTATTGACAATACTTTTATACACTTATATAATAATGTTATGCAGCCACCTGAAAATGCCGACCAGGAAACATTAAACAAGTGGCATACTTTAGCCATACAGGACTGTGATAGGCGTATTGTTATCCTTGAAAATGCTTCAAAGGAACGGCTTGAACACGGCACAAAGGCGGCAGAAGGGGGCCACTGGTACACTTCAATCGGAATATGGCTTGCTATAATTCTTGTGCTTGGTATGTTATATTTAATCTGGCTGATGTATCAACAATATACAGGACACTTTATTAGATTGCCGGAGTTTTTAAATGGCTGAAAGATTCAAGGGCGCACTTACCGTAGCTGAACAGAATATACTGGCACAAAATGACAATGCTTATTTCCTTGAATCTGAAATAGAAACTTTCAACAAAAGCACAAGCATCAACGGAGTAATCCAAGATATTAATTTTTCCGCAGAGAATTTCCAAAATATGATCCGCAATAGGATACGATGGGTAGAGACTTTGAAACGGATGGGTTGGAGTAAGGCGGCTGTTCAGGCGAGAATACGTAGCTATTACGAAAATAAGCGCAGTTTACGAAGTTCCTGGGACATGGTTCAGGCGGAAAGTTCACCGAGCGCAAGACAACGTGGAGAGACAGATTTTGCGATTGCCCGAAGACTCATGAAAATTTCCAGGGTAAAATCTACGTTCGGGCAAGCATATACCCATATGGAAAGTCACACGATCCCTCAAGGTAAGAACATACCCCGACCACCAAAATAGATAAATTAGGAGGCACTTATGAAAGTGCTTGGTTTTCATTTTTCCGGTGATACCCTGTGTAATTCGCTGGGAGAGCTATGCCATGAGGGATTCTTGGATTTCCTGCGAAAATCACGGCCTGGGATGCTCAATATCTTTTATAATTTAGACTGGGCGGTTGCTAATCTTTGCAGACAATTAAATATCCCTGAGGAGCAGTTAGAGAAGTTCTGGATTTCAAACAAGCTGTGGCTCCCGTCCGGCGAGGCAATTTTCTTTGTCCCACATCGTTATCTTTCCATTCAAAAGAATCACGTTGAAGTAATCTACTGCGATGCGTTCCAGTATGACGTAGACTTACCTTTTGAAATTGAGCCTTTAGAAGCGGCTAAGAAAGCACAGGAGATAGGGGAGGCTGTTTATGCCGTTTTAAGCCGTTTAGAGCTTCATCCTGCATCCCTATCTTCCCCTATAGCAGCCTATCAGAAAGATATATTGAGTAGTTTAGATTTACCTAAACCAGACCAAATACCAGGGGAAGCCCAACTATATGCTCATTACTGTCTGCATGGGGGATTTCAAGAGGCATATAAAATAGGACATTTTATGTAATGCCAAATTTGACTTGCGTTATGTGCGGGAAACCATTTTATAACTATGACCACCGCATGAAAACTTGTTCACCTGAATGCTGTACTGCACGATTAAGACAACATGCAAAAGAACATAATAACTTCTCTGGGAGACACGAACAATATCCAAAACGGCTTGAATGGTGTAAGACACACAGCGGAGTTAATAGCCCTACTTATGGACAACCTCATTCGGCTGAAACACGGGCTAAGATAAGTGCAGCATTGAAGGGCAAGCATTATAAAAGAAAGCCACAATCCTTAGTAACATTGCTCGAAAGAAGGTTGTCAGGTATAGACGCAGTTATGCCATCTATATGTAGACAATCATTACGAATATTTAATGAGGATGGAAGCAGTTATCATTTTAGTAAGCATTTATACAAACAACCTGTCAGACAGAAACGTTTACCTAAAATCAAAGTACGGGTTATTACCGAACATAAAAAGCACAAACAGCGTGATCCATTACCCCCATATATCCTTACTAAAATATGCCCTTATTGCTCTACTGAGTTTACTATTACAGATAGGCAGAAGAAGCATCAGAAATACTGTACGAAACCGTGCTATTTTGCTGTTATATCTATACAGATGAAGGGAGCACGTAACCCAACCTTAGGCAAGGGCCATAATGATATTACTAAAATGAAGATGAAAGAAAACCACTACGATAGTAGCGGAGCTAACAATGGTAGATGGTTGGGCGGTAAATCCTTTGAACCATATAATCCTATATTCAATAGTCGTTTAAAAGAGCTAATCCGCAAGCGAGACAACCATGAGTGCCAAATCTGCCACACACACCAGAATGGTAGAAAATTCAATATACACCATATTGATTACGATAAACAGAATAATATCCCTCCGAACCTGGCTTCTTTATGCGATAGTTGCCACACTAAAACAAATACAAAGCGCAAATATTGGGTTGAATATTTCAATAATATACGGATGGTGAAACAATGGCCTTTGATTATGATTTAATCTCCGCTTTTTCTTCACATACAGCTAAATTGATGGATACCCGATATGGAACGTGGTTCAAGAGTGATAAGTTTTATCCTCCAAGCCAATGTCCTTACGGATTCTGCAAAGGAATAGTGCGGGTTGAAAAGGATTTTAATTCAGTAATTCTTACATCTGGTGAATTTGATTATACGCCAACAGGAGAGTATGAAACATACATGACAAATGCCCACATTAAGGCATTGTATGATTACGGCATGGGCAAGTTCAAGATGATCGATGGCTGGTACTGGAAGCCTGATAAACTTGTCTATCCTTTGAAAGAACATATCGAGAGACTATTTGAGTGGAAGCAATATCTAACGGGATTTGACAGGGAAATAGTCAAACGTATTTTAGTCGGATTAACTGGCAAACTTGGGGAAATGTTTTCTACCGGCGAACCTGGAAAACTCCACAATCTACCCTGGTATTCATGGGTACAAGATCAAACGAAACTACAGGTAGCTGACTTTGTAATTTCAAATCACGCAGAGGATGATTTGCTTTCAATAGCAGTAGATGGATGTCTATTTAAAAGAGAGATACCTATAACTGAAACTGGAGAGATCGGCACATGGCGGCTTAATTTATCAGCACCGGCCTTTGTAGTAAGTAGTGGAGTAGGCTGTATTCAAGGGAAAAATGGCAAAGGTACATTCGCACTTAATTATGATTGGCTGAAATCGCAAATCGAAAACAATCCCGATGCTACCGAGTACAAAATGACCAAGCTAACGCCGGTTACAATTGGCAACGCTCTTAAAAATCACAAAGTAGAACGATTGGGCGAGCTTGAAATGACCGAACGGGCAGTAGTTTTAAACGAAGTCAAACGCTATTATCCTGACTTCCCCAAAAGGGGCGCAGACTTAATGAATCAATATAACTCAGAAGCCTTAGACATATCCCAAATAGAGGCTGAAAGTTACATAGCTAACCCGTAGCTAAACTTGACAAACATAAATAAGGTGTGCTAAAGTAATACCGTAGATATAAAGTACCTTAACAACTGAATAGGCCGGAGTAAAAATCGCTGAGGGAGGCAAGGCGCACAACGATGGTTAGTAGCTTAGTAGCGAAAGGAATCCATAGCTCTTAGAGTATTTTGGACTCTGTTTCGGCAGAATAGTGAAAAGCAAAGTCACATCGCTCTGTGAAAAGTAAGGACGGTATCGCTGCACCGTTGTAGAATCAACCGGAGGCTAAATAACACCGAGCCAGCCAACCAGCTTACGGGCGAACTTGCAAAGTCAGAGTGGGAGGTAATATCTCCGGCCTATTCAGGAGTTAAAAACAAAATAAAATGGCAAAAGTCTTGAAAGTTTACGAGGATATTTATTATGTACTCATGTGGTGTCAAGAACACAGTTTGTCAACGATTGTAGTTTTCATTCTGGATGATACTAAACTCTATGAAGTGTCAGCACTATACCAATAATTGAAACGAGGTAGTAAATGATAACTAAGATTAAAGTGGCAATAGCCATAACCGAAGAAGAGCAGTCTTTTATAGAGAAGATGGCAGACAAATATAAGACTTCATTCTCTGGTGCTCTACGGATGATAATAGAAGATTTTATCTCTCAGGAAAAACAACGGGCTATAGTAAATAAGAAATAGGAGACAACAAAATGGAACGCACAACGGATTTAACTAAATTAGAGCACGGCAATCCTTTTACATGGGGCATCTTAGTCAAAATACATAGCTTTTTCGATTACACAATAGTAGAATATCATCCCCACGTTTACAAAGATGGGCACGACACGGGCAAAATAGATACCGTGTGTCATTACCACATTTATATTGATGGCAAAGATTGCAGCCGGAGTTATGAGGATTTTGATAGTGCTATCGCCGGTTGCTTGGCTTACAAGTATGACGGATGCAATACCCGTGCAGACATACACTTTATGAAAATGATAAAATAAAATCGCCAATCAGGAGAGTATAAGCAATGCAGCCTAAGAAATCAGCAGATATGCAGAGAAATACTTTTAGTGTCTACTGGAAATACAATAAGCTTCTTATTTCTGTTACAGCAGCGATGATCCTTATTTTTATAATAAGCGGTTTACTTACGTTTATAGCAGGGAATGAGTATGCCGAGATTACCTTCCTTGTTATTTGGCCTGTTTCTCTTTCTCTCGGACTTTTCACCTTAGTAGGTTTCCTTATCTTTGAGGATAGCGGTATTTAGGAGATATAAGATGTCAGTTCAAAAGAAATTGAAAACTACTCAGTTTATAGTAGTAATCCTACTGGCCTTGACTGTCTACTTTTTTATGAAAAACCCTCTTATTATTGTCGCTCCACTTATTGTTGCTATTGTGCTTCTTATCATCGGGTATTTCAAGATTCCAAAGTTCCATGCCTGGGTTAATGGCAAATTCCATAAGGTCAAGAAGCCTGAAACTACGGCATCTATACGGCAGGATAACGGCATCAAGAGTGCCACAGCAGCGGCTTATCTATGTAATGGCTGTGGAGGACAACTTCAACCTGTAGCAAACTGGCCTAAGTTTATGGCCTGTGAAAAATGTCATAAGGTACAGCAGAAAATAAATTAGGAGGCTTTCATGGTTAAACTTACAGACAAACAAAAGGAAGTAATCAAGCTCATGGCTAACGGCTGGGAACTTGGCCTTGATATCGGATTAACGGGCAGATATTGGATGCAACAAGGCGGCTGCGGAAGAGGTGGAGAATCAAAGAATATTCATGCTAACACCATTTATTTTTTAAACCACAAGAAGCTAATAAAAAGCACGAAGCGTGAGTTCCCCTTAGAGCACTTTGAGTTGACCGAAACTGGCAAAGAAATCGCTACGATTTTATAGGAGGTACACATTGTTAAAAGCAGACGTTATCATCAGCCAGCACAGCATCAGGGATGCCAGCGTCAAAACAGCCCTAAATCCAGTCAAGAACCTGAATGATGTAACTATCGGATACTCAGGGGAATTACAGATCGGGCCAGCCATTATAGAGTTTGACCGTCTGGGGCAGTTGATACAGTTAATTGATAACCTGACCAATTTGCAGGAACTTTGGAGTGCAAAATCTGCATCTATTGTGAGGTTGCCATTATGAAATACTGCCCGACTTGCAATCGTGTGTCTGGTGATCCTGAGACTAACTTCTGTTGGAGAGATGGGGATAGACTTGCAGAATATCCGAAATGCCCTACGTGCCATAAAGAGCAGGCTCCCATTAATTTATACTGTGAACATTGTGGGCAGGAGCTTAAAAATGCCTGAAATCTATCATACAGACAACACAGCAGAGGCAGCTTATATGCTTCTAAAAGGCATAGAACTTCATCACCTGGAACTCAATGAGGATGATGGCAAAGTAACCATTGTTTTAAAAGACAATGAACTACTTGGAGAGCACATCATAAACTGGCCTCATTCACCAGAATTTAAATACTATGCTTCTTTTAATCTACTCACAATAAAAATAAAGAGGTTGCTAAATGGAAATTATAAAAAAGCTACGTCCTGAGATTGCCACCGGCGCACTCTTACAGGTACACAGGGATTGCGGATTGCGGTTAGTGCAGATCACAGACCATATTATTTCCCTGGAAACCCAAAACGGCAGCCGGATAGCCTACTTTTCTTATAAAGCACCTATCTTAGAAATCCGCAATGCTGCTAACGACTGGATGATGCACACTGATTTAATCTCTTATGCAGGTGTGAAATGATTATATTTGCAGTGATTTGTTTATTCTATTGGAGCACTTGGCCCGAAAAGGGGGCGATTCTGCCGATAATTATGATGATGGTTTTAGAAGCGGCAACTGAGGGCTGTTTATGGATCGTAATGATTCGATTGCTAACAGGAGCAATATGAGAGAATTACATTTGCGTTCTCCTATCTGGTATGGGGATCATTCTAACCCATTTGTAGGGATAGCCCGTCACCGTGTCTTGCAAAACGGAATACCGGCAAAAGGTAAAATCAGAATATGGATAGACTACAAGGAAACTGACCAGGGAAATCCCCGTGGTTGGAAATTAGTCTATCCCTATCCTTTCGATATTCTATGCTCTGAGGTAATTAAATACTCAACACAAGTATTAAACGACTATCATCATACTGTTCTATATTTAGTACCTATCAAGGATTTAACTGAGAATAAGCACTACCGATCAGGAAGCCCAAGTGGACGTACTATGCCTCAATCTGACTTTCAATCTGCAATAATGGCAAGTAACGCTGTAAGAGGTACAAAATGACACAGGATTGGAAATTGGGTAGAGCAGAAGCACTTTATGATGTTACCTCAGAGCTTGGAGAATATTGCGTTAAACATCACCTTGATTATAAAACACATAAACTGATGGGCCGTCCACTTAAAAAACGGGATTGCAGGGAATGTATGGACGAACTCATAAAGAAATGGACAGCAGAGGCGTATCATGGCTGATTTTACAAGGGCATCCGCAGTCAACAGTGCATTCCAGGCCGGTAAAAACGCTGGAAAGCAGGAAATAGTTAAAGAAATAGTCAATTTAAGCTATAAAACCTGCGGGTATGAGTGCGTAAGATGTTTACCTATGAAAGAATGTTGCACGTGGTGGCAACGAATGATAGAGGTTTACCAATGAAGCGCAGCCGGATTAACCCTATTTCCAAGAAAAAAGCCGCAGAAATGCGTGCTGAGAAGCCTATTAGAAAACAACTATTTGCCAGGGCTGACGGTTGCTGTGAGAATTGCGGAAAACCAGAAGATATGTTCGGACTTCACCCACACGAAATAGTATTTCGTTCTGCTGGTGGAAAGCTGACAATGGATAATTCAATCATTCTCTGTAACTGCTGCCACGATGAAGCGCAGCTTGGAAAGATAAAGCCGGATTACTTATTTGCTATCGTCATAAAAAGAAATGCCGTTTTCATGGGATTGTAGAAAAATGAACATCAACCCTTTGTTAATTCGTGTCAAAACGGCACTTCTAAGCGCTTTCTGGGGCTTTATTCAGGCAGAATATGGAATTGTACGCCCAACCAGTGAACCATCAAAAAAAACGCTTAAAACGCTAAATTTGCAGGATTTTGACTTTGACAGTGAGATTTTAAGCGACCATCTACTTGACGCAGCCTGGGCTACTGGGGAATTAAGATTAGATCAGGAGGGCAGCGATGCAGCGAGTAATTGAAAAACCCTATCACCGCTGGCTACCAGAAGAAAAATTTAAACTGGCAAATTGTACCAGCGCAGAAGTCTACGACATAGCTGAACGAATGAACTTATCTTATTTAACTGTCCAGGCTATGTGGAAGCACTTGCATGATGAAAAGACTACAGATATGGCGCACTTTGATTATTCCAAGATCACACCTTTGCGGTCACTGTTTGTACGTTGCCCTGTATGTAATGGGACAACTGGAGTGAACGAAAACGCATACTGCCATTCGTGTTTATCTCAATGGAACGCTATTACTTTAGAACCTTTAGAGGGCTTACATAAGCCTGATCCGGTAGATTAGTTATGAAAAAAGTATGGACACCTGAAAAGATAGCCTACGTTGAATCTCAACGTGCTTCTGGCCGACACATGAAAGACATAGCTAAAGAAACTGGGCATACTGAGGCTGCTATCTATCATGTTTTACGTGATGAAAAACGGCAGAGAGCACAACCAGAGGATATATTCTCTTATGAGCACGTGCAGGAGATAACCCGCATACCAGTACAGACAATAAAGAGTTTCATTGAAATGGGCAGGATGAAAGGCAACGGGACGGTAGAGCGCAGGGATTTGGTAAACTTTATACTGCGTTATCCTGGGGAATGTAAAAAGGCCGATCCGGTACAGATAATATACTTACTTGGTGGAGACAAATGCAGCCCAAATTTAATTTAGGAGTGAAAACATGAGAGAGATTAAATTCAGAGGTGAAAGACTATACCGAACAGAAGCTGAACCTTTACTTATTTATGGCCAGTTTGAATGGGACGCTTGGCATCATCCGAGAATTGTCAATGAACATGGTGCATTCGAAGTTAAGCCTGAAACTTTAGGTCAATATACCGGCCTCAAAGACAAGAAAGACAAAGAGATATTCGAGGGGGATATTATTAGATTGCCAGCTATTGATGTGAGTTTAGATGGCAAATGGGCACAAGGCTATATCGAAGATGATGGCGGGTGTAGTTATTCGTTTATAGGGATCAAACCTAAAGATTTTGAGGGAGAAGAATACAGCTTGTCATTTTTGCCTAGCGCTGATTTACAAGTTATCGGTAATATCTATGAAACCCCTGAAAAGCTATCACAATGGTAAAGCCATGCAAATAACCGACTGTGTACGCTTCCAAGACTACACTCTATATGTAAGATCGAGTAAGAATGTAATTGCAGCACTTACGAATGTCTTAGGACGGCTACATGATTTACCACCAGAAGATTATGAAAATATCATGGGCCGGATGGGAAAGATTTATACCCTGGCAAATCGGGACACTGGTTTTCTTGTAAAAGTAATATGGGATACGGCTTCAAATGGTATCGCAGGATCACACTTAAACTACATTCAATCTATTATTCAAAAGCCACGTCAAGCAAAATCTAAAGATGCGCCACGCGATGCAGATAGATACGTTCGCGGAAAATACGGTCATATGGTACAGAGGTGAATTATGGATTTATTATTGCCGTTCTACCAGTTTTTTACTCAGCCAATAACAATACCTTTGTGGCAATTCATTATAGGGGCAGTAGCATCAGGGGTATGCGTTTTGACTATAGCGGTAATATTCATAAGAATCATGTTTATGATTTAATCCAATGCCTGAAGCCTCTTTCACCATGACCCCTATAGATACAGAAGATGGACTAAAATACTTCTATAAATATGAAGACGGGGATTTAATAGAAATAGGATGGGCAGACTTAGGTACTGAAATAAGTGAATTAGGGGATAAGTTTAGAGAACGGGCAAAACGTAAGGGATTGAACTTTAATATACGTAATGAGAAACTTAATCAACCTTCTTTTGACGAGTCTTCCGAGCCGGAATTTCCGCTTCAATAATTCGGTACTCAGCCTGGGCCATATTCGATCCGAGCCGTTTATAGGCCAGCGTCCGGCACTCAGCACAGAGATACGCTGGATTTCCTTCATGGTCTGAAAAAGATACATGAGCCCATACTAAGGGATTGTCTCCAGTGTATTTGTATTGTACGAGCTTTAAAAAGTCGATAGGTTTACGGCATATATAGCAGATGTGGTTTTCTTTATTCCTGGGCCGGTGATATTGCTCTATTACTTTCATAGAAGTAGCTCCTGTTTATTCTGATTATCTGGTTCTATGTTTAGTTCCATTACTTCCTGTTGGCAACGGCGGGCTGCAATTTCGCAATACTTTTCCTCAATTTCAATTCCTACGCAGCGTCTTTGTAACTTCTTGGCACAATAGGCCGTAGTCCCTGATCCGAGGAAGGGGTCAAGAATGAAATCACCTTTTAGACATTGCAAAAACCAAGTGATTACTTCAACTGGCTTTGGAGAAGGATGCTGCGGTTTATTATTTGTACCAACAACAAAATCTTTGCAGTCACTTTTAGGTGCGAAGTCACTTATATACCTAAAATCAAAACTTGCAGGAGGATTATATATGGACTTTATTTTTTCCCACTGATGGGGCGCAGGAATCTGGCAGCGGTGTGGCAATAACCCAAGCCACCATCCTCCCATATCAGATGTACCGCATATCCGATTTAAGTCGTTCTTGGTAATATTATTATCAATACACCACTCATTAAATTCCTTGCACCATTGTTGTACCTCTTCTGGCATTTCGTCTGCATCCTTCTGGTATACAACACAGGGAATCCAATTACCAAAACCAAATCCTCCTCTTGTCATACCGTTTATCAAGTGGGCTGCCAGTGTCCATTTATATTTAAGATTACCAATCTGCTTAGGGCAACTCATTAAATTCCATGTGCCTGGTGTAAAAGCTAAGGCCGCCGTTTTTAGGTATGCTTGATCCATCCACCAAATTGGGAACTCGCTGTCCCACTCCGCTTTATTTATGCCGTATGGAGGATCGGTAAGCACCAGGTCTACAGGTTCTAAAGAAGGCAGTATATCTCTGCAATCGCAGTTAAATATAGTGACATATTTATCCTGGTAATAAGGATTCATAAACTTAAACCCCTCGGCATATATAGCATATCCAGTTTTCACGGTTACGAGGCTTTGAATAAGTTTCAGTGACTTTCATAAATCCTCCGTGACTACTTTTAAGGCAACACGGCAAACAGCTTCCATTTCAGTGTCACCAACAGATTCAAAATCAGAGTAGCCGCATATCTCCTGTTTGTCGATAAGAGTCAAACCGGCAATCCACGGGAAGCCTACGCCTCTTGAGCTTTTAATTATCCAATGATACTTCTCTGCCATTTTAAGTTTTACGTTATAACAGCCGGTAGGATCAGTCGAAAAATGAGGGATGGGCCGAGCGTCTATACGGTGTGTGCGCCACGGTTTACCAGATAGGATAAAACATGGATATTCGTGCTCAGTATCAAACTCCTCATAATATATCTTCTTGATTCCAAATACTTTGTCCGCAACGATTAAATCAAGCTCACGCCCCACTTTTGCACAATCTGTCATATCCGGCATCCTCCATTTATTTTATCTTGGATATATAAAGAGCTTCATAAAATCATTATATCAATATTCTTGACATACTACAAATTATAATGTTAGTATTATCGCAAAGAGGTGGATATGGAACTTGACGAGTTAAATCAACAAGTAGATAAATATAGCGAAAACCTCAAAGCTCGCCGGAGAGAAAACTACCGATATGCCAGGGACAAAGGCTTTACTCCAAAACAGGCAATGATCTTAGCCGGTAAGAATAAAGACGAAATTGATAAATTAGCAGCAGAGCGTGATAACGGGCAAGGTGGCAGCAAATGAAAAAAGACGCTTACTTCTTTTTCCATGATGCAAACGCCCGCAATGACCTCAAGATATTAGCAATGCGATCTGTTTATAAGTCAGAGGGCTATGGATGGTATTTCATGCTCCTGGAGATAATGAGGGAGAGCGCAGACTACAAAATCCCATTGAATAAATACACTTACCATACATTGGCAATGCAAATGCAATGCGATGGCAATGCGTTAGCACAATATATAGAAGATTGTTGCACGAATTTCAGGGATGGCAAAGGTGCGCTCCTTTCCAAAGATGACAATTTTATCTGGTCGGAATCTTTTATAAAACGGATGGCTGTTATTGATGAAAAAAGGGAAAGGAACCGGCAGTCGGCCAATAAACGGTGGGGAAATGAATCTGATTTATGCGATGATGATGCGGATGCAATGCCAGCGCAATGCGATGGTAATGCAAAGGCAATACAAGGAAAGGATAATATAATAAAGAATACTAAAAGGATACGTAAGAATAATAAAGAAGAGGATATATATAGCATTGCCAATGCAATGCCAACGCATAAAAAACAGGAAAACAACGGGAAGCTCCCATATGGTACTGAAAAAATAGTAATGCTCACTTCTGTTGAATACTCAAAATTAGTTGACAGATTCACACAGGAAGGTGCAGATAAGTGGGTAGAGACTTTAGCATTGGGTATATTATCAAAAGGCTATAAATATAAATCACATTATGCAGCTATTTTGAATTGGGAGCGCAGAGACAATGAAAAGAAACCAAAGGCCAAGGCAAGTAATCCAGGCCACGCCGGATTGAAGGTGCAGTAATGGAAGAATTAAAAGAGTGTAAATTCTGCCAGGGTATAGATAAATTAGAGGTCGCCCCGTCCGGTTGTGTTATCTGTGGGCAATGCAAACAGTCTTTTATATTGAGGTGGAATACCATCATTGACCGGACTGGCGTAGAGTATGAGCATTTTAAGTTTGACACTTTCCAGGCCAGCAAAGATAACCAAAGCAAAATCACAATTTGCAAAAGCTTCGCCGCCGGTAAATCAGGGTGCGGGTTGCTTCTTACTTCACCCCAACCAGGCAACGGGAAAACTCACCTTGCAGTCGCAACGCTCCGGCAATGGGTTAGTGTAAACTACGAGCCGCCAGTCAAAGCATCGTTGTTCAAGATTGTAAGCGAACCGCAGTTATTACTTGAAGTACGGGCAACTTTTAAACCAGATAGTAATGATGATGAACTGGACATCATTGATAAATACGCAACTCCAAGTATTTTATTGATTGACGATGTAGGGAAGTACAGCCCGCAGGACTTATCTTTCTTACAGCGGGTAATGTTTGCCATCATTGACAAGCGGTATATCCAGCGCAAACATACCATCATAACCTCGAACAAAAGCGGCGCAGAGTTACAAGAATACCTGGGAGCTTACACCTTCGATAGAATCTGTGGCATGGTAAATAATAAGATCACACAGATAACCGGCCCGTCATATCGGAGGAAAGAAAAATGATAGCAACCTTGACTATTACAGTTATAGATACCGGCCCTCAGTTGATCTTTTTCTATGAGTATAAAGAATTAGCACTTGTTGAAGCCGGAGTTACAGCAGACGGTAAAAAAATGAACGGAGTAGTTAGCAGATTTGAGGATCGGGCTGATAAAAATGGGTTATTGCTCGAAGTAATCAAGAGGCCAATGCTCAAGGTATAAGCGCAGCTAAAATAGAATAGAGTATGGATTTATTGGAGTTTAATAAATAACGGATAGAGTAATGAAATGGTTGATACAATACAAACAGGTAAGCCAATTGACTTCAGTATAATGCCATCTTTTAGATGTAATTTGCGTTGTTGGTTTTGTATGTACGATGCGAGTCCTGAGAATACTACAATTTTAGATTTCAGGAAAACCAAGTTGTTTCTTGAGCAATTTGATTGGGATTTAATAAATGCTTTTGGGTTCTACGGGGGGGAACCATCTATTGATACTGAGTTATATGATAAATTCATATCCTTAGTCCCTGCCAAGATAAATCGCAGGTTCATAATTACTAATGGTACTTGGTCGAAACAAGTTGATGATACGGTTAAATTTCTTAACTGGTGTGCCAAAAATAGATTCCATATAATTATTTCTTCTACCCCAGAACATATAAAATACCAGGATAGAGGCTTTATAGTAAATTTAGCTATGCAATCAGGTAGCGGTATTGAGTTAAAGGAACCAGACGAAATCCACGCCCAAGGTAGAGCTAAAGGGAGAAACGGGGTCGTTTCAGATTGCAAATTAACATGCCGACGGACTGACCGTAATATAAGGCTTGGCCTAAAACCAGATGGCAATATCGTATTCCAAAATTGTCACGGTGAGTACCATATTATTCAGTCCTACAATGAACCCTTCGATGGGATATTGGACAAAGCACAACAGAAAGTCGTTGACTGCCTAAAGGATAAAAAGATAAATTGAACGGAGTAGTTAGCAGATTTGAGGATCGGGCTGATAAAAATGGGTTATTACTGGAAGTAATCAAAAGGCCAATGCTCAAAGTATAAGTGCAGCTAAAATAAAAAATGGAGGTTTTAAAATGAGTAAATTTAATAACGGCGGAATCAAAATTAAATTAGGCTGGCAGGTGAAGGATTCAATCACAGGATTCGAGGGCATAACCACAGGCAGATTTGAGTATCTGAATGGATGCGTCAGGTTTGAAGTATGCCCTATGAAGCTTAACACGGAAACTGGCATCCCTCCAGAGAACCTGGTATTCGACGAGCCGCAACTGGAAGTAGTGGATACTTTTGAAATTAAGCCGGAGACTTCTAAGAAGGTAGGTGGGCCGACTGGTAGACGATCCCTTCTATCAAGGTAACACAACTATGACATATCCAAACGCTATGTTAATTTAGCACCACAGCGTTAATTCTGGGCTTTTAAGAAGTTTTATGTGGGATTGTACTAACCAGACAGTGATGCCCTTAAAACCGCCCCGTAGCGTTAAATTGACAACCAGTTACAAAGACATTGCATATAAAACGCATCTGTGATAAAATAAAATAAAAAAGTGAGGCAAAATTCATGAAGGATATTATTTTCTTTACTGACATTGGATTATTTAACGAGTGCGAAATCGCAGCACGCCAAAATGAGCTGGTTAAAGCGCAGGATTTTATCATAAATTGCTGTGAAAAGTTTTTAGTAAAAAATAATTACGAAAAAATTGTGAAAAAACCCGTAGATTTATTTTTAGCACTTGACATAAACCGTAAAAACCAGTGTCCGGGGCTTCCAATGGGTGCTTTTATCGAAAAAATATGCAGGGACGAGTTACACCCCGAAAGATTGGCAGTTGAGCCGGTTATTACATCAACGCCGGAGCAATCCAGGGGATTTATGCAGAAGATCGGGGATGCCATATCCTTACCGAGATCGTAATGCCGTAATATTGCCATATAACAGGACATAATAAGCAAAATCAATGTAATTTTAACCACAGATAC
>JBAZHB010000016.1:0-22136 GCA_041652535.1 Candidatus Babeliales bacterium | reverse complement strand
CATACGCTTTGATGACATGCCGCTCAAGTACATACGATGAAACTTTTTGAAATGCACGCGTCGTTGCGTACACGGGACATGGCGCCCCATCTTGGAGCCCCCATATATGATCGGGATGTGGATGAGAAATAATGATGGCGCTTGGACGTGGACGAATATCTGCAAGCTTACCCTGCCAGTCAACGCCACAATCAATCATAATATGCGTTGAACGATGCGAAACAATGCATGCAGCATTATAAAAATGTTGTGGAGTGCGCGATTTGATAAAGGCTCGCGTGCCTATAAACGTTAACTTCATAACAACCCCTCACCAGCAAATTTAGGGGAGTATCTCTTAAAGTCAAGGGGCGTTGTCAAGAATAATAAACATATGGTTATTTGAATCGGTAAATATCCATTAATCAAAAATCACTGGCTCAAGATCGCAAAAACGCTGCTTTCAAGTTGCATATCACCAAGCTCTGAGACCAAAGCATGTAAGGGCTGAAAGCTTGAAGCTTTGATAAAAACATGCCGCATTTCGTAATTCTGCACGCGCGAAATAGCCGGGCTCGTGGGACCTAGAATCATGGTATTAAGATTCATGGTGGCATTAATGTCTCGTAGTTTTGTTGCCACACAAAGAGCATCAGCATCAACTTTTGTGGGGTCACGGTGCTTAATCTCAACACACGCCAAACGTGCACAGGGTGGATACAGCGCCATTTTGCGCATCTCCAATTCTTCAGCACAAAAATCGCTATATTTAACTTCATCAATGCAATCAAAAATAGGATGATCATGCATTGTCTGCAAAATCACACGCCCACCGGCACATTGGCGCCCGGCTCGTCCTGCAACCTGAATAAGTTGTTGCAAGGCAGTTTCGCGGGCATTAAATACTGGAAAATGCAAATTTTGATCAGCCCACAACACCCCAACCAACGTAACGCGAGGAAAATGATACCCCTTGGTAATCGTCTGCGTACCAATAAGCATATCAATCTTGCCCTGGCTAAAGAGGTCAACCGTATCCTGCCATGCACGTTGCTGTTTGGTTGAATCTAAATCAGCACGTTCAATACGTGCCGTAGGAAAAAGTTCTTGAAAAAGTTGTACCACTTGTTGTGTACCAATCCCTTTTTTTAAAAATGATTGCGCCGACGCGCGACACTCGGGACATGAGGGCGCAATAGGAATTCGATAATCACAATAGTGACAGCGCAATTGCGTAAGTTCTCCGTGTTCATCACGATGAAGCGTCAAGCTCACTGAACAATGCTTGCAACGAAAAATGAATCCACATATTTTACACTGGACAAAAAAGCTGTACCCGCGACGATTGAGGAAAATGATTACCTGTTCTTTGCGCTCAAGACAAGACCTTACCGCGCCTTCAAGTTCTTTACTTACCCAAAAAATTCTGCGATTGCGTGGTTGTTGCGACAAAACAACTTTGGTAATTGAGGGGAATACCCCTGCAAACCGCTTGGTAATCAAAAACTTTTTCCATCCATGACGCTTAACGTTGTAAAGCGAATTGAGCGATGGTGTGGCTGAACCAAGAACAATAGGAATCTTGTAAAGCGAGGCGCGCCACAAAGCAAGTTCTTTGCTATTCAGTTTTGGATGCCGTTTTTCCTGAAACCCCTGCTCATGTTCTTCATCAACAATAATAAGACCCAATCGTGAACAGGGCAGCAGAACAGGAAGATGCACCCCAATGATAAGAATTGGCTCACCTTGCACCAATTTCTCCCATACCAGACGCTTCTCAGCCGCCTTACTAGCTGAATGAAATCCATGGATACTTACCGAAGGAAGATGCCGAGCAAGTAAATGTTCAAATTGAAGCGCAAGTGTTACTTCGGGGAGCAATAATAAGGCAGTTTTATTGTGTGCTATAGCGCGCAGAATAAGTTGTTTGTAAACTTCGGTTTTACCCGATCCAGTAACCCCATGAACCAAGGTCGGCACATATGCCTGTTGATCAACAAACGGCGCAACATAATCAACTACCGCTTGCTGTTCATCAGTAAGTGTTACGGGAATAATCTTTTCTTCACGCGATTCAATGGGCGCCGCTGCCGTGATATGGCGTTCTTCAAGAAAGTGTCGAATACGCTGATACACATGCACAGGGCGCAAACAATAGAAAGAGGAAAGTTTACGCGCAAACTGATAAAAAATATCATCTGCGGGGAATTTTTCGCACGTTACAATATTTTTAATTTTAAATTTAGGAGTTTCAGATAATTCATTAATTATTTCAACAACAACTCCGGATTCTTTGCGTCGTTGTACCGGCACAATAACCACGGTTCCTAAACGCACATCGGCAATCATTTCAGCAGGAACGCGATAGAGCAACTGCTTTTCAAATCCATTGATGAGCATTACCTGAACATACATTTTTCTATCCGATGTATTTTGTAATATTCTTGGTTATTGAAACTTGATTTAATGGCAGTGGAATCTTAAACCGATCCAAATGCTTATGCAAAGAAAGAATTCATTGTAGAATAAAAATGTTATATTCGACATAATCAGTGTATACATCTGAGATTTATAACCAATCATGCAAAACATGTTTTTATAAAGGTCGTACTTATATGACGTCATCGCCACGGTTTCAGGTACATAAAAAAATACTTGCTAATAATTTAACGGTTTTGGTCAGACAAGAATATCGCATTCCTCGTGTCGAAACACATCTCTGGTACAATGTCGGGTCAAAAGATGAAAACGTTAATGAACGCGGCATGGCGCACCTTATTGAGCATATGATTTTTAAGGGGACCACAAATCTTTCAGAAAGTGACATTAACCTTATATGTCAAAAATTAGTTGGTGAAGCAAATGCTTTCACCTCACAAGATTACACCTGTTATACCTTTAGACTTCCTACGCATACCTGGCAGACTGCGCTTGAACTTCTTGCTGAATGTATGCAACATGCAACATTTCCTGCTCAAATGCTTGCATCTGAACTCAAGGCGGTCATAGAGGAATTACATCTTTACAATGAAAATTATCAGGGATCTTTAGTTGAACGAGTCACCTCAGCTGCATTTCCTGATCATCCTTACCGCAACCCCATCATTGGATCGGTAACCGACCTATGTACGCTTACACGTGACAATTTATACGCCTTCTATCGCACCCACTATCATCCGGCAAACGCCGTGCTTGTTATTACGGGTAACGTTGATCCAGCTGAAGCATTTCAGGCGGCAGAACACTGGTTTGGTAAAATTCCCTCACCACATAATTATGTACGCGCAAAACATACCCACCGAGAGGATCTTGTTGCCACCACTACGATACTTTCACGACCAACACAAAATCCTTGGTTATGCTTTGCCTATCACGTCCCTGGATTGAGTAACCGTCAAAACCATCTCATTGATATTGCAAATTTTGTTATAGGCTTTGGCAAAAGTTCCCGCCTGTACCAACGGCTTGTCAATAAAGAACATCTTGCAGTCGACATCGATTGCTCAACCAGTGATTTTTTTGAACATGGGCTATTTTTTATCAACGTATGGCCAGCCGCAAAGGCATCTCCTCATACCATTGAGCAAATTATTCACGAAGAGCTTGCAATACTTGCTCGCAATCCCATCCACGATTGGGAATTTGCCGCCGCAAAAAAACGAACCCACATCGACTTTACCTCACTACTCGAGCACAGTGAACGGCAAGCACTCGTTATTGGCAACTCTTATCTTGCAACAGGAGATGAAAACTTTGTTGACAGTTATTTGGCAGCCATCAATCGAGCAACCAAAACAGAGCTCCAAATCTTTTTTGATACTTACTTTAAGACATCTCAACAGCACAAAGGATATCTTCTTCCCTGCGTGCCAGAAGACACCAAACGTCTTGTCTCTTTTTACCAGGCAACTGCTCAGATGGAACAAAAAATTTTACAAGCCCATCAACGCACCGTACCTGTCGAAGAACCCCGATGGGCAAAAAAAATCAGCAAGGCTCCCTCAGGACGGTTTGAATTCCCTCAGCCCAAAACATTCACCCTTCCTAATGGGCTTGAAGTTCTGTACCATCACACCACCAACGTTCCTCAAGTAACCTGTCTTTTGAGCCTAAAAACAAATCATCTTTATGAACCCGAACATTACGCTGGAATCCTTGGCTTCTTGTTACGCGTCATAAGCGATCGAACCAAAAAGCTTAATGCTGATGCCTTTGCAAAACTTTTGGAACAAGAAGGAATCGCACTTACTACAGGTGGCGACAATATTGCCTTTAGATGTTTGAGCGAAGATTTTGAAACCGCTCTTTCCATTGTTGCTCAAATTATTGAGCATCCCGTCTTTGATACACAATCAATAGAAAAAATTAGACGACAAATTATTAGTGAAATTGAGGAGTTTTGGGACTCACCAATTGATTTCATTGATCAGGTTGCACGAGAATTAATTTATCAAGAACACCCCTATCACAAAAATCCGATGGGGACCAAAAAAAGCATTACCTCAATCACGCTCAACGACCTTAAAGCTTGGTATAAAAATTCTGTTTCACCATGCAAAGCAGTCTTAGTCGTTGTCGGCAATCTTCATAAATTATCACTCCAATCCCTTGTACATACCCACTTGGGAACATGGCAAGGGCCCCAGATCGCTGATCTTTCCCTTCCGCCATTGCCACCACATCGACCAATAACAATGACCATTCCTATCGATCGCGAACAGGTTGTTATCGGATGTGTGGCCCCATCATTATCACGCAGAGATCCCGCATTCAATGCACTTTCGTTGCTTGACATCATTGTTACCGGTGGCCCACAAGCCTCCCCATCTTCACGATTATTTAACTTGCGCGAACGTAGCGGGCTCTTTTATACCATTGGTGGTTCGCTTATTTATGGCTCACGCGAACAGCCAGGAATGATGTTTATCAAAACTATTGTCGCGCCAGAAAAACTCGAGCTCGCCCAAGACCAAATTGCCTCAGCACTAAAAACGGTACAAAAAAAAGGTGTCTCTGTTGAAGAATTATCAATGGCAAAAAATCTTTTGATTTCCTCATCTGTAGAGCTTTTTGAAACAAATGCAAGCATGGCGCAAACGTTTCTTTTTCTAAAAAAACTTAACTTACCTTTAAATTTATTTGACAAACAGGGTGAAATCCTGTCTATAATTGGAATAGGTCAGCTCAACAAAATTGCTCAACACTTTTGCAACCCGCATTTGATATCAAAGATACACATAGGAAGAATTGAAAAGTACGGCGTAGCGTACGAAAAAGGAGAATCCCTTACGAAGGAGGCCAGGAACATGGCAAAGAAAAAAAAGACAGCAAAGAAAAGCAAAAAGGCATCTAAGAAAAAAGTTGCCAAAAAAGCAAAAAAGGCAAAAAAAGCAAAAAAGGCAAAGGCAAAAAAAGTTGCCAAGAAAAAAACCACGCGCCGCATGAAAATGCGTGTCCTTGGTAAAATGCTCAAAAAATGGTAGATTAAAGTATCTACTGACAAAACTAAAAAGTGGTCCGTTTCGCGCGGATCACTTTTTAGTTTGTAGGAAGGAATTTTATGAATCGTTCTTGTTTTATTCATGTTCTTTTTGGATTTGTTCTTGGCATCACGGTTACCATTGGATCGGCATACGCATGGTATGAATGGTTTGGCGGCCGCGAATACATTAAAGATCGTATTACTCAGGAGGTCGCAAAGGCAGTAACTGAAAAAATCTCAAAACCTGTATCGACTATCAACCCTCTTTCTTGGTTCGGTAAATAATTATGATGCGCAAAAAGCTTATATTCGTCATTCTTGGATCATTGTCACTTGCAGCTGTCCTTTATCTGGCTTACAAAAAATTTAGTCTCACCATGCGGAGCAACAAAATTGAACGTACGCTTGCTATCATCAAACCAGATGCTGTTGCAGCTCACCTTGCCGGCAAAATAATTGATCGCATCGAACAAGATGGATTTACCATTGTAGATTTACGCAAGATAAAACTTGAAGCAGAACAAGCCGAAAAATTATATGACGATTATCGTACCGAAAAATTCTTTCATCAGCTTGTTGATCATATGACGAGCGGTCCAATTATCGTTATGATTCTTGAAAAGCTCAATGCCATTCCTGATTGGCGTGATATTGTTGGACATTATGATCCGCTTCAGGCCAAAGAAGGAACATTGAGAAAACAATTCGGCGTTAATATTTGGCAAAATGCCGTACAAGGCTCACGTAATGCATCAGCAGCTACGCGAGAAATTGGACTCTTTTTTGCCGACCGCACGGTATAACATTTTATACAACACGCACTCCGTCCTTAGTTGCCTCAAGCGTAAACGCCTTACGGTCGGGATGCTTGAGCATCTGAACAGCCAGTGGGCTCGTTACTTCATTTTGAATCGTACGTCGCAGTGGACGAGCCCCAAATTCTTTAACATAACCAATCGATGCAAGCTTTTTGATCGCCTCATCGTCAATTTTTAGCTCAATACCTTTCTCCTGCATGCGCTGCACAAGCTCGTTAAGATTAATCGTAACAATCTTGGTCATGTCATCGCTGCTTAAGGTGGTAAAGAATATCGTTTGATCGATACGATTTAAAAATTCTGGACGGAAGTGTGCATGAAGCAATTTTTCTATCTCTTGCTTAACTTTTGCCGTAACACCGCCAGCACCAAGAATAAGATCTGAACCAATATTTGACGTCATAATAAGAATGCAATTTTTAAAAGACACGGTTCGGCCTTGCGAATCGGTCAAATGACCTTCATCAAGAATTTGAAGAAAAATATTAAACACATCCTGATGAGCTTTTTCAATTTCATCAAAAAGAACAACGCTATAAGGATGTTGACGTACCGCTTCGGTTAATTGTCCACCCTCTTCATAGCCGACGTAACCAGGAGGAGCACCAATCAAGCGAGAGACCGCATGCTTTTCCATATACTCTGACATGTCGATGCGAATCATTTTTCGTTCATCGCTCAAAAGATACTCGGCAAGTGTTTTGGCAACTTCAGTCTTACCAACACCGGTAGGACCTAAAAATAAAAAGGACCCAATTGGTTTATTGGGATTACCGATACCTGCACGATGAACACGGATAGTATTGGCAATTTTGGTAATTGCTTCATCCTGTCCAATCACGCGCTGATGAAGATACGCTTCCATCTCAATAAGTTTTTGAGTTTCATCTGCTTTTAATTTTTCGACAGGAATTTTTATCCAGCGCGAGAGAACTGCTGCAATATCATCCTCATCAACTTCTTCTTTAATAACGTGTGTTTTGAGCTTTTTTAATTTTTCTTGTTCGGCAGCCAATTTCTTTTCGAGTTCAACCAGCGTTCCATATTTAATCTTTGAAGCCTTGGCAAAATCGCCTTCTCGTTCAGCTTGCGCATAAGAAGTTTTTGCATCATCAAGCTGTCCCTGAATTTTTTGCATCTCTTCAAGCGGCTTACGTTCAGCCTTCCATTGGTCAAGTTGCAAACGATGCTGCTCTTTTTGATCGCTCAACTCACGATCAAGCTCTTTAAGACGCTGTTGTGACGCCTCGTCCTTCTCTTTACTTAAAGCAACTTTTTCAATCTCGAGTTGACGAATTTTGCGATCAAGCTGATCAAGCTGTTCGGGTTTTGAATCGATTGCCATTTTGACCATTGAAGCGGCTTCATCGATCAAATCAATTGCTTTATCGGGTAAAAAACGGTCGGGAATTAAACGTGCCGAAAGCTGAACCGCTTTGACTAAAGCTTGATCCTTAATGCGGATACCATGATGCAGTTCATAACGTTCTTTAAGACCACGTAAAATTGAAATCGAATCAGTCACCGTTGGTTCTTCGATAAGTACTTTTTGAAATCGACGTTCAAGCGCGGCATCTTTTTCAATATATTTTTTGAATTCGACCACCGTTGTTGCACCAATACAATGAAGCACGCCACGCGCAAGCGCCGGCTTGAGTAAGTTTGAAGCATCCATACCACCGCCAACAGCACCAGCACCCACCAGCATATGAAGCTCATCAATAAAAAGAATAATGCTTTCGGATTCTTTTTCGATGGCATTTAAGATGGCCTTAAGACGTTCTTCAAACTCTCCACGATATTTTGTTCCTGCAATAAGCGCTCCCATATCAAGAGCAAGGATGCGACGATTATGAAGGCTTTCAGGAACATCATTATTAATAATGCGCTGTGCAATTCCTTCAACAATTGCCGTCTTACCGACACCAGGATCCCCAACCAGTACCGGATTGTTTTTGGTTCTGCGTGAAAGTATTTGAATAACACGACGAATTTCATCGTGACGGCCAATAACAGGATCTAACTTACCATCACGTGCTCGTTGGGTAAGGTCTTGGCAATATTTTTCAAGAACCTGATAGGATGACTCTGCGTTCTGGTCTTTCACCGTTTGCCCTTTTCGTATCTGTTGTATCCAAGCACGGACAGCATTGTAAGAGAATTTATTTTTTAGTATGTCACTCACGCCTGATGAGAGTGTCGGTGCTTTACTCAGTGCAAGCAGGCAGGCATCAAGACTTATGTACTGATCACCCAAGGCTTGAGCTTCTTTAAAGCACTCATTAAAAAATGTATGCAATTTGCTATCTACCGTAACCTGTGCGCCCGACACCTGTGGCAACGCCTCGAGTTCATGCTCAACACGGCGTGCAAGTTCAGCAGTATCAACGCCCATTGCGGTAAAACACGACATGGGATAGTCATATGACAAACATGCAGCAACAATATGAAGCGGCTGAAGCGTTGCATGTGATTGTTCTGTCGCTTTTGTGTATGCCGTTTCAACAAGTTCTGTAAATGCACGTGTAAATTTATTCTGATCCATACCAACAACTCCCCACGGCAGTAGCTAAAATTTCAAGTTTCATAAAAATATTTTAGTCTATTTTGTGCCATAAATTTTTTCAAAGGGCAACTCAGAAAATTTAAATGGTTTATTGTCATATGGTTTGATGCGTCTGGACTAATCATTCAATCTCTATCTTCTTATTCAACATAAAGCACTTCACGCGGTAATTTAGAAAACTTAAATGAAGAACGTTTGTATGAGTTGAGAAATTTATACAGTCTTTCATACCTCGCTATTTCTTCAGGCTGTGTTACTTCGCATTCTTGATTACGGTTAAGAACAACTTCATTTTTTTGTTCTGGATTTGCTTTACTATTCCAATTGATAAAATAAAATTTTCCATTTGTTGAGTCTTTATAATATAACCATCCAGATCGAGTCAAAGGATCATTGCCCATCATCGCTCGAATTGCAACAATAACATTTTCATACTCGCCACCATTCAGTCCATCAAACAAATCAATTACCTGCTGACGTGGGTTTTGGGAATTAAATGCCACTACAAGAATTTCCTCCAGAGATAAACGGGTCAAGCTCATCCCATAAGATTTTAAATATACGTCATTATTGCCAGCAAACTTGTAAAGCTTCAACGTTGGATCCATTTCATATTTTGGCGTACCTTGAACAGCATGAGTAGCCTTAGTATCAAAAGCATCTTTTAAAAGAATTGGATAAATTTCTTCAACACGGCCAACAAGCGTTTCTGCTTTCAATTTTTCGATCAAGTTTCCATATGCCATTTGTTCACTTGCATTTAATTCTAATGCTTTATCTTGATCGATATTAAAACTTTTTTTGTAGAACCAAGCCTTTGGATTCACTTTATAATTCCATTCGGCAAAACGAAGATCGCTGCTAGCAGATTTTTCATAGTACACCCAACCATGTCTATCGGGTGTAAATTGAGATGAATCAACAGTTGCAAGCAAAACCCGCTTATAATCACCCACTTCATCAATCAAAAGAAGTTGTTCTGACGCTCCTTGTCCTTGCACCTCGATTAAATGAGCAAGTGCACCATCAAGAGTATTACTTTCGAACTCGTACACAAACTGCGCACCAGATTCACCAACAACATTGAAAAGATTTTTTTGTGGATTTGCTGGGGTATACCCAAACACATCCTCTAATGCATCTCGTGTAATCCCTACATCTAAATTTCGAATCCTACCTGCAGCACGAGCACTAATCAGCTTCATGTACTCGACACTTTCGTTTTCAGGTACTTCTATTTCTTTCCCCAAATCAAAGGCATCTTTTTTATAATTCCATTCAATAAAATAAAGCTTACCGCCGGATTTTTTGTAGTATATCCACCCCTTGTCGCCACTTTGATACTTCGCGACCAAAACATCTGTATAAATGTCTGAAATTTTATCAATAAAATAAACAGCCCTATCTCCAATCGACCTTCTTAATCCATCAAGAGCAGCTCCAATAGTCTCAAAATTTTTAATTCGTGTCTGTGATGCATAATGCTCTCCAGCAACATCAAAAAGATTTTTAACCGGATCTGTTTCATAGGTTGGGGCAGGTTCATAAGGGCTGGAAGCAGCTCCTTCGGTTCTCGCCTGCTGCACCAATGCGCTTATTTCTGGCGATACTACACCCGCCGTTGGAGATGGTAATGAAACATTAGAAACCGTACCCTGAAGCGGCATCACCGCAGGCGCTGGAACACCTCTTTGAGTCCATGGCCCCACCGCAGAACCTTGCCGTTCGCTTAAATTTACGCCGCCATAAGCAACAACTACTGCTGCAAGTGCCGCAATGGCAGCGATCTTGGCATAACGAGAGAATGAAGAAGATTCGCCTTTTTTGACTTTTTTAAGGGCCTTGGTAGCTGCTGTTTTTGCTGCTTTTTTTGATCCACCTTGAGCAATTTGTTTTGTGGCACTTAACAAATTTTTATATGCAGCATCGATCGCTGTTGAAAGAGCCGATTGAAATTTTTTTGACTGAGCAAACGCTTGTTTAATATCCACCACCTTACCCTGCCACGTTGCACGCGCAACATCACGCTGAACTTCTTGCATTGCTGATTGGACAGACGGCGCATTGATTATTTGCTGTTGTACAACGGGAGGCAACTGCATTGCAGGCACATAAGAAAACGCACAAAAACATGCGCAAAGAAAAATAAGTACGATACGAGAACTAAACGCAGAAGACTTCATCAGACTTCCCCTCGATTCTGTAGTAAACAGCCCAACACCAGACCGGGAGTAAGTCTATAGGAAGCGTTTCTTTACAAGCAAGCATTCTGCAAAGATGATAACCAGAGAAAGAGCGTACAAACTATCCGTCAACTTGGCCGCATCATAGGAACA
Source organism: Candidatus Babeliales bacterium (assembly GCA_041652535.1). Taxonomy (GTDB): domain Bacteria; phylum Babelota; class Babeliae; order Babelales; family RVW-14; genus UASB124. Next base: position 10,955 of record JBAZHB010000016.1, on the reverse strand, counting down.
TAAGCCAAATTACACGACCGTCCCCACGCGCGTAAAAAGCGAAGCAATGGATACGCCTTAAGAACAGCGCCATTGCTTCCAAATGCCGGGTCCTGACAGATCACACAGGATTTTTGCCTGTTCCATCCAACAACCACCATAATATGGCCATTGGCATAAGGAGTTGCGCCTCCCGGCAAGCGACGAACGCTTACCGCAACAGGAAGTTTTTGCATAAGGTAACGATGCAAATCATAAAAACTATTCAATCGTTCAACCCTAAAAAAGGCTGCTCCGCCACAGGTCTCAAAGGCCTGGGCAACATTGAGTATCCAGTTACCATAAATATCAATGCCTCGGTCATGAACCTTTTCAGCAAAATTAAGCACATAATCATGCATACAATCAACCACATTGCCCATAATTTTTTGGCATAAATACGCAACAATCATGCTCGTGCTGGTAGGAGAACAGAGATCATAGCAGCGTGGATGATCAAGTACCATCTGTGACTGACGAGGAACACCTCGTACCGCTACGGAAGGCAAATCACTCGTATGCGGATTGATGAGGCAAAAATTATCAAGCCGTGATACACACGCAAACACTGCTTTTAATTTATTGGCATCTGCGGCATCGCTGAAAGAAATTTTGACCTTAAACCCATCAGCTTCCGTACCATGCTGCATTTCAAGGCGACAGTGCTTGGTGTGAATATATTTATGGAGTTTATTAATAAAGGTTCGCTGACTGTGCGCGCTCCATTCAGCCAACCGGTGCCATCGTGACCATTGCCCCGCATGGTGCACACTCAGCCATACGGTCATAGCGCCATTAGCTGGCCGCAATGCATTCCAGCTGACAATAAGCTCATTAAATGGCTGTATCCCTGCTTTTTCCCATGCAATTGCAGGACCACTAGCCATCTGATCTATTCCGGCAAATTCACTTTCTTTGAAAAATTTACAGATCGTATGTGAAAACTGGGCAGGAGCTTTTGGCTCCCCAGCCATTACGCCGCTACACCATAAAGCACTTAATAAATATACGCCGCGTAACAACTGCCCTCCCTGTCCCCGCCACCTTTTTTGTCGTATATCCATCACCACTCCCCCCGCCTTATGTATTTTGCATGATTATTTTCCTACACAAAAAGTGTCGAAGATGGTATCGAGCACCCGCTCAGTAACATTTCTACCTGTCAATTCTGAAATTTTTTCAAGAAGCTGCTTAAGCTGGTATGCCACCACTTCATAGTCTATCGTAGGTGACCAACTTTTTGCAATAAATTCCAGCCCCTGCTCTATTTCAGTTAATAAATTAAATTGTCGTTGATTTAACAAAAAAGGTGAGTTCATATGCGCAAAAAGCTCAGTAACTTTTTTTTCAATCGCAGCTTTTAACGTATCAATACCTCGGCGCTCATAGCCAGACACGTAGACGCGGTCAGAAAGTTCGCTCCACCATGAATTGTGAGGAATATCGCTCTGTAGTGCATCGATTTTATTTATCGCCACAATGATTTTGTTTGAATACGATGAACAAAGATTGCGGTAGTACACCATTTCGCACTCGTTATAGGAACGGGTTACATCAACTACCAACACAATGACATCAGCAGATGCGGCCTCAAGCAATGAACGTTCAATGCTTTTTTGTTCAATAACATCGACCGTTTCTCGAAGGCCAGCAGTGTCAACTAATGACCAAAAATAACCATTATGATACAACCCAGATTCTATGCTGTCACGTGTTGTACCAGCATGATCAGCAACAATAGCTCGCTCTTGTTGCAAGAGTGCATTAAATAATGTCGACTTTCCTGCATTAACCGATCCGGCAAGAACAATACGAACCCCCTCCTTGACTAATTTTTGTGAGCTAAAAAGCGCTCGGAGGTCCCCGATTTTTTTATGCACCGCTACAAGGCGGGCTGAAATATCTTGATACAAAGCAACGTCACGTTGTTCTTCTTCAAGAAACTCAAACGAGGCTTCAACATGTCCTACAAGGGCCACAAGCTCCTGCTCAATTTCTCCAACTCGTTCTGATAAAGATCCACGAACCGTTGCCATTGATTGTTTAACGGCCATTTCAGTAGGCGCATGAATAAGTTCATTAATCGCTTCAGCCTGTACTAAATCAATTTTATTATTCAGAAAAGCTCGTTTGCTAAATTCACCGGGACGCGCACTGCGAGCACCGGCTTGAAGCGCAACAGCAATGATGCGATCAATCACGAAGGGATTATTGTGGCATGAAATTTCTATCGTATGCTGGCCGGTAAATGTTTTTGGCCCATGCATTACCAAAAAAAGAACCTCATCGACAACTGACGATGAGGTTTCTATATGATCAATAACAAAACCATGATGAATGGTATGCGAAGCAACCTGAGAAATTTTTTGGCTAGAAGACAATCGCGCAAGGCGATCTGCAACGTCAAAAGCATCGCACCCGCTCAATCGAATCAGTGCTAACGCCCCACTACCGCGGGGAGTGCACAATGCAACAATAGTCTGCTCTTCATCAGTGAGAAGATGGTGTGGTTGAACCAGATGGTGCTGCATAATCTTTTGCGGATAACACAAGATGATAGCCTCTCAGCTTTTTCTTGTGCTTTTTTTTAAGGAATTGAACAAGGAGATGAGAAAGGCCCGCAAAGAGCTGACGATCTTCATCTACGGTAGGGAAAATGCCACGTTCAAAAATAACATATAACGCTCGACGATCAACCCGGGTTGCATAGGCAACACGAATATCCATGATCCCCATTATTTCTTTAAGCCACTGCTCAATATCTGTCACCAATTCTGATGTCCAGGCTTCGACCTGCGGAGGCAAAATTTCTTGTACTGAACGCGTGACCATCGGTTGGCGCTTTTCAACTGGTTGCGGCTTTCTACGTTGATCGCCCCGTTCACGTGGGCCTTGTTGCTGATATCGTTCTTGTCGTTGTTGAGGCTGAACCACCTTTTTATCACCGAAGGAAGCTACCTGACTACGAGGATCATAAATGATAGAAACAATGGCGGGACGCTTATTAAAGCCCAGAAAATTTTTTTCACCCATTTCGTGAATTTTAATCGTAAATTCTGACGGCTTTCCAGAATCCGCCCACGCCTTCTCGATGGCCTTGGCAACCGTTGCAGCCTCGTGAAGCATTGATTTCATTAGCGCAAACCTTTCATACTAAGAAAGATACTAAAAACCGTTTTCTCACCAACATTGAGACCTTTTTTTAAGGCTCCAAAAACACCGAATTTTGAGGCTTTTCCGGGCTTTTTTTATGTTTATAAGATCAACTTAACAGAAATCGTCACTGGGCGCAATGTAATGCAGCTTTCCAAGCGATGCTTCCCTGAAAGAGAACGTTTTATTTTGATAAGCGGGAAACGGGATTCGAACCCGCGACCCTTGCCTTGGCAAGGCAATGCTCTACCACTGAGCTATTCCCGCATGAGAAATTTCACAAGACACGTAAACTCTACAAAAAACTGGCAAAATGTCAAATTTTCTCACGGTTAAAACAGTATGTTTTCAACCATGTTTTTTAAGGTTGTTTGGCAAGATCAATCTCAATCGGTTGATCTGGATAGCTGCCGGCCAAAATGTCGGGAAGATAATCGGGCAAAACAACGGGGAAAATGACGTCGGTACTATGCTTAATTTTATCGAGTGAAAACCAGGCAACATGTTTTACCACAAGACGTTCTTCTTCAGTCAGATTATCAAGCGAAATGTTCTTTTGTTTTGTCTGTCCCACAATAAACTGTTCTTTAAGATGCTGTAATTTTCCTGACAAAACCAGATCAAATTCGCCGAACCATACAATGGGGCCAAGTTCAATTTTATCTTTGGTAATACCCGCCTCTTCAAATATTTCACGCAACGCTGCTTCTTGTACCGACTCACCTTCTTCAATCTTACCGCCAATAGGGAACCAAAATCGTCCATGATATTTGCCATCTTTTGAAGTTGTGGTTGGATCATCGGCACACATCAAAAGTATTTCTTTATTTTCGTTCATCAAAAGAATTTTAACGCTGTTTCTGGTTGGTAATGCCATATTCAAAACTCCTGAAAGTTATTCGTAATATTTCTGTTTTCTTGCTCTGCCACAATCCCATTCAGCATTAAGATCAGTTTGATTACGCGCAGCAAGTTCCATAAGCAGAAAAAGCAGATCGTTGAACTTCATCGCGGTAATTGTTGAGCGTCATTTTACTTAAACGCATCTTCGAAAACAATTTCTTTGAGCGACTTGCGATCAGAAGGCTTTTCTCGTATCTGTAGTTCTGCCGGCAATGCTTCTTTATTTCCCGGATTACCAATTGCAATAATAATCTCGATTTTGAATTCAGGCGGCAAATTTAAAAAAGCCTGAGCTTTCTCATAATCAAAATCTGCTATTGCATGTATAACTAAACCATCAATGGAACCTTGCAAAGCCAAACTCATCCACGCGGCACCAGCATCAAAAGTATGGGTATGCGATGGCTTGGTATTGCGATCAAAAAAAGTTTTAGAAATTAACACGACAAAAACAGGTGCATTTTTTGCCCAAATTTGATTGATCGGTAACATGAGCCCAAGTAAACTATCCCACGTCGGCGTCCCTTTACGTGTATAGATAAACCGCCAAGGTTGCTCATTGTACGAAGAAGGAGCCCAACGCGCAGCTTCAAAAAGCTTCATCAATTGCTCATTTATTACAGGTTCATTGGATAAGGCACGTGAAGACCAACGGTTGAGAAAAATATTTGATATTGGGTATAAAGACTTTCTTGCCATCACCATATCTCATTCATCTTATTTATTATTTATAAAACTATTAATTCTATCCGCCGCTGGCCTAACGTGAAAGTAAAATCTTCTGTAAAAAACCAAATAACGCCCAGCAGCCAAACCCCAAAATCATACACCCAGCAATTTTGTTTATTATGACGATTCGCGCGCGTGTTAATGAGGTACGGAAAAAGCCAACAATAATACTCAGTATTGACCACCAAGTTACTGACCCTAAAAATGCCCCAAAAACAAGCATCAATCCCATACCATAACCATTTGAAGATGGTTCGAATCCTAAGCCTGTAAAAAAAGAAAGATACAACAAAATCGTCAGCGGATTAGTAATTGCTAAAAAAAACGTCGTTACAAAATCACTCATTAGATTAACGCGTATCAACCCTTGAGGAACTTCTGCCGGCTTTGATACAAACGTTGTAACTCCCAAATAACATAAAAACAATCCACCAACCAACTGTAAAATATGTTGATAATTAAGTAATAAACCAGAAACTACGGTCAACCCCAATGCTGCAATTGATGCATAGGTCGCACCGGCGCATGCAGCTCCCAATCCGGAAATAAATCCTGAAAGCCTTCCCATTGCCAAAGTACGTCTAATACATAGCAGCGCAATTGGTCCAACTATTGCGGCTATTGAGAATCCCAAAATAAATCCTTTTATAAACATACGCCCCCCTATAAAAAAGATTAAATGGTAAGTTCAGACTCCGCCAAAGCTTCTGTGCTTATTATACAAAAATATCTTACACAAAATCCAAACGTCGTTTGATACGTCGAATCCCAATCCATCCAAAAAATGCGCTTGCCACAATAATTACCGGCAAACAAATCCAAAACGATAAACTCCCTTGTTGGCCCAACACCGTCGCACGCACGCCTTCCATCAAATACAAAAATGGATTAGCCAAGCTCACATACGCAAATGTTGGAGACATATCATAGATGGTCTGCCACGAAAATTGCGAACAACCCAACAGCCATAAAGGGAAGATTATACGCGTCCACACGCTGCCAATGACATTCATATTCTTCACCAGGCTTGCCGTAAACAATGCAAAAAATCCCCCGAAAAAATTAATCGCTATGAACATCACCAGAAATTTTGGAATACACATCTGTGATAAATCCATTCTATTCCACAAGAGCAACTTGGTTAAGGGCAATACACATAATCCAAAAGCCATTGAACGCATGGCATAAACGCATGCATTTTTAACCAACACAAGCCAGGATGGCAAGGGCAATGTCAGCGGATAGGTAATAGTTTTGCGCCCGCACAAATCTGAAATAAAGGTCGAGGTTACTGACCAAATTTCAAAAATGCTGCAGTTGACTACCGAGCTTACCGCCATAAATTGTCCCATACTGGTCGTCATGCCCAACTGTGGGAAAATATAAGCAGCAACGCCTACATATCCAAACACCCAGATCATGACGTCAAACATATTACCGGCAAGCGCTTTGCTGAAAACGATCATGTCGGTTTTGAATAATTTCCAGAATATTCTGGAATATGACTGCAAAGTATACGTGGTCATACGATCTCCTCATTATTTTCATTCATTAATTTTAAGAAGACATCTTCAAGACTGCTTTGTTGATACGTTGTCTTAAGTTCTTCAGGCGTATTGATGAGTTTGATTGCCCCCTTATCAAGAACACAGATGCGATCTGACAAGAATTCGGCCTCATCAAGATAGTGCGTCGTCAACAGCACGCTCACCCCATTGGCACGTAATGCACTAATACTTTCCCACAAACGATGGCGCATATGGGGATCAATGCCAACCGTTGGCTCATCTAAAATGAGCAGCTTGGGATTATGCATCAAACTACGCGCAATCATCACACGACGTTGGTATCCGCCCGACAGCTGCGATGGCGACATAGTGCGATAGCGTTCAAGATTAAATTGGGTAATGAGTGCTTCAAGTCGCTCCTTAATAGTTTCTGAAGACAACCCAAAGTATTCTCCTGCCGCTACCAAGTTCTGTTCAACGGTTAAATCATCGTTGAGATTTGAATCCTGCGGACAAAAACCCATCTGCCGACGATAATGGTTGATATCATCGTAGATCGATTTTCCATTGCAGATAATATCGCCCGAGCTTGCTGGATGCAGCGTTGCCAACAGCGATGATAATGTTGTTTTACCGGCGCCATTTGAACCAAGCAAGCTCATAATTTCGCCACGATGAATATCAAATGAAACACCATTTAACGCATGAACAACGCTCTTTTTAGTTTTATAGTGCTTACGCACATTGTTGATTTTTATCAGTACAGAAGACTGCATACAAAATCCTTCTACGGCTCCAACTTTGATACATCTGCCTTCGCAAAGCTGCGACAAATATTGAGCTTGAACGCTTCCTTAACGAAAAAACAGCGATCGAACCACCAAAGCAACATTAAAAAATAATTTGATTATACGGCATCAGGATGATGCCTGATGAGGTTGTTTAGAGAGAAACCCGGCTCGAATTTAAATTAGCGAGGATTTTCATTGCAGTACCTTTCCTCGGATGAAATTTTGAGATAAATGTTAGAATTTAAGTATGACATGAAAAAGCGCACCAGCAAAAAAATGTTACAATTGGCTATATTTATCGTTAAAAAAGCAGTTTTGAACATTTAAAATAATTTCGCTTCAAGATCAGGATGCAATTGATAGCTTCTATTTTTCTTTGACTGATCTTTCAAAACTAAAAATCCACTTTCAAGCCACTTGAGACATAATAATCGTGCACTTCGCGACGACAGAGTAAAAAATATTTGAATATCTTTTGCCGTCACTGTTTTGTTCTTTTTGAAAAGTGAAAGTACTGCTTGTTGACGATGATCAAGGTCTCTCAGATTTTCAGATTTATCTTCAAAACCCTTATGATACGCCATGAGTGCATGTATTTTAACTTTTTCAAAGCTATCAATCATGCCAGAACAAAAATAATCAACCCATGTCGTTATATCTGCTTCTGCTCTCCCCATATAATAATTGTGCGAAGGCCCTACTGAAATCGCACTATAATATGCGGGTAAATTTTTGGCATAATATTCTTCAAGCGAATAAAGCCCTTTAAGATCATACCCACCTCGATGCAGCAATAAGGTTGCAAGTAGTCGTGCAGTCCTTCCATTCCCATCATAATAGGGGTGAATAGTTGCAAATTGATAATGAGCAACTGCAGCACGCAAAGGACACGGTAATTGCGCATGTTCTGCTTGTGCAATCCATGCAACTAAATTGGACATGAGCAAAGGAACATCATGAGCTTCTGGCGGTAGGTACACAATAGAACGAGTACTTCCATCATAAATGGCATTTTGCCCATCTCGATACGGTGTTGGTGTAACATTTATTTTTCCCCCACCCATGACCAACGCATGCAATAGCTGAATATCACGTTCGATCAATGGCCGACTAGATGATGAAAGCATCTTGATCTGTTCAAGCGCTGCATAATAACCAAGAACTTCTGTTTCTTCACGCTTCCGTCCAGGAAAAGTTGTACCCAATTTAACAAGGTCTTCAATCTGCTCAATCGTTAATCGATTGCCCTCGATGTACGTTGAAAAGTGCACCGTACGCAAACGAACTGATTCTCTAAGCGATGTTAATACTGTCGGAGTAATGGGTAAATTTTGGATTTCTTGCCGTAACTCTGCCAACTGAACAAGCTTGCTCGAAAGATCAGTACTTATAGAAAAAATTGGATTAAACACAAACCCCCTCCTTTAAAACGTCATTAAAATGTCATTAAAGTGTTATTATTATGACATTAAATGCCATTTAATACAAAATTCGGATATTTTTGTCAGTTTTAAGGCTTTTTTAGGATCACATTTCGACAGCAGTCACCACGCCGTGAATCTTTTCGAATGGCAATTTATAGAACTGCACCAATGTTGGCGTAATGTGTTTGATAAATGCAAAAATTTTCCAGATGATTTTATTGGTAACAATTTCATCAACACCATAGAAGATAACCGCAGGGTCAATGCCCGCATTACGCAAGATTTTTTCGATATCCAAAACTTCCATATAACCCATATGGACTTCAAAAATACGCAGGCCCGGAGCAAGATTGCCTTTGAAAAAACCAATCACCCCAAAAGGGTCATCGCGCGTAACCACCGAAATTAAAATATTGTCTTCATAGATAATATTATTTTTGAACATCGTTTGCATAACATATTGTGGCACCGTTGCCATATCACGCACAAAAAAGAGAGCTGTTCCTTTAAGCTTCATGATACTTTTTACACGATGCTCAAACTGAGCAAGAAATTCTTCAATCGCCAACGGTTGTTGCGCTCGTAATAATTTACGCTGCCCTGTCGTATAGATAGCAATAAGAGCAAAAGGCGAAATCGTTACAGCGATAGAAAATAAGCCACGTTCAGGAAGTTTAGTACAGTTCGACATAAAGAATGCCGCAACAACAACAGTCACCAATAATGCCATCAATAATTTAAAATAATTTCTACGATGCCAAAAAATCCATGTCATCATGATGCCGGTAATCGTCATCGTTCCCGTAACCGCAAAGCCATAGGCCGTAGCAAGCGTATTGGATTGTTTGAATAATATAATCACCATAAGAACTGAAAACATAAGCGTCCAGTTCACTACGCTGATATACACTTGTGAGCGTAATCTATTTGATGTGTAATCAACTTTGAGCATGGGCATAATATTGGTTGTTATGCCCTGATACACAACCGAAAACATACCGCTGATCAACGACTGAGAAGCAATAACGGTAGCAAGTAAACTTAAAACAAGAAATGGCACATATATAACCAAAGGCATATATGACCGAATCATCGCATACAAAATCGACAACGACATCGATGCAGAAGGGTTATGTACCAAAAACGCCGCTTGTCCCAAATAATTAAGAATCAATACCACAAAAACAAAATACCATGCACGGCGAATAGGTCGTCGGCCTAAGTGCCCCATATCGGCATATAACGCTTCGCCACCCGTTGCACACAACGTTACACCCGAAAGCACCAAAAATCCGGTCATACCATTTTTAAGCAAAAACTTAACCGCGAAGAGAGGACTGAGCGCCTTGAGTACCATAGGCGCTTGAATAATTGCCACTATTCCAAAAAAACCGAGCGTTAGAAACCAAATAAGCATCACCGGCCCGAAGGCGATTGAAACACGCTCAGTGCCACGGCGCTGTAAAATAAAAAGAAATACGGTAATAGCGCAGGCCATAGCAACCAACACATCCACCGAAACATGTTTAAATCCAGGAATAAGCAAAATTCCCTCAACTGCAGATAAAATACTGATTGCTGGTGTAATAATTCCATCACCAAAAAAAAGCGAGATGCCAACAAATGACAAAATCGTAACAAACGCTATTTGTGTTGGTGATTTGAGCAAGGGTACCAAAATCTCTTTGAGCACAATGGTTCCGCCCTCACCTTTTTTACCAAGGCTCATTGCAAGCCAGGCATATTCAAACATAACCAAAATAACAAGCGTCCAAATGACCAGTGAAACGGCACCAATAATATTTTCAACGGTCGGCTTAAGAAAAAAGTTCATGAAAATACCGGCGCCCAATGTATAAAGTGGGCTTGTACCAATATCACCAAAAACAACGCCTAAAGATTTTATAATTTCTTTGAAACTTGCCCAAAGATCTCGACGTGGTAGCTGAAATTGTAAGCCATCATTATTCATAAAATCCTTCGCATCCAGGGACCTTATTTTTGCGCTACATCATGCACATCACATGAGCCATAATTTGTGGCACATACTTTAATTCAAGCCTAGAATCATTAAAAACACAAGATTTGTGTAGCAAAACCCCTCAATGTGCTTGTTGGATAAACTGTTTTTATATTACCACACAAGCTTATTGACTACTAATCAATTTAGGTTAGGCTGTTAGCCGATTTTATTTAGGCTCTGTTGACTTGTATTACAACTAAGTCATTCCCGCCGTCGCCCCAACTTCGCGCCAAGGCTCCGATGGGCAGGCAAGGCTAAGGCGGGCAGGCTCATGGCAAGAGGGAATCTAGAGAAGCCAAGCTCTGGTTCCCCGCTCGACGGCGGGGATAACGTAAAAAGTCAACACAACTTAGGCATCCCAAAACATAGGATATCGATGAATACACTTTCTAGAATGCTTGTCGTC
>JBAZHB010000015.1:0-22232 GCA_041652535.1 Candidatus Babeliales bacterium | reverse complement strand
TGAAGTAGCGGCATTGTGGGCAATGGACCAACAAGGTAAGAGTAATTCAGAGGCGCTTGATGAGCTTTCATTGTGGCACCGGCATAGTGAGCTTTTGTATCCGGCAAAAAGATTTCTGATTACTATCTGGCGCGGTCGTGAATGGTTAAATAACGAATACGATCCTAGGAATTATCCACAATTCAAATCATAGTTACTTTTGTCTCAAAAAAACACTCCACGCCAGGTGCATTTTGATGATTTATTGATAACTGGTGGGCGGTGCTATACGCTACCGGTTTGATTACATCATCACTAATGATCTGGATGAGGATATTCTATGCTGCTTGTTACAAAAAATTACGCTTAATGAGTTAAAAGAAATGTCGACGAAGATGTTTGGCAGTCTAGTAAAGGCTGTAGTTGGTATTGAAAAAGAAATTATGGTTGTTGATGCTGGTATGCATGCAGATCAAGAACAATTTCTTTTGGACGAGAGATCAGAGCAGGAATATCTTTGGGGCATTAATCTTTATCCTGAACGATTCCCTTTTGATAATTGGGTTGTTTTTGATTCTATGATTAATATGCGCCCATCATATGGAAACAGAACCAGAGGGGTTGAGAATTTAGAAATACAACAGAAGATACGAAATATTGTTAACAAGTTGGTAAGATCATGAATATGACTAATGTAATTCATAAAGATCTTTATCAGTCTGGCAGATGGTTTAAACTCTCGCCCATTGAGCAAATGGCAAATATTGGATGCGATATTGAACGAACCATCCAATGGAAAAGAAGTGGAGATCTAGAAGAGAGTCGACGTGCTTTTGATCGTGCTCTTGAGCTTTTAGATTTTACGATTATTGATAAAAAAAACAGCGGTTGCCGTTTGAGAGAAATTTGCCGAGTGCGTGAATCACTTGTCGATCATTTTGTTTATGACAATGAATATGCAACTACTGATGAAGATTGGCAACAGTTTTTTTATGATTTTAATTATGCAGCGGCGTTACAACGTGGCCGATAAAGTGCTGTGAGAAAAAAGTAGATAGGTTGTATGATGCAGCGGTTATATAGATCAAGAACTGAGCGAAAAATAGCTGGTGTATGCGGGGGGATGGCTACGTATTTTGATATCGATCCGGTGATCATTAGGCTCTTCTGTCTTCTGTTTGTTTTCTTTGGTGGAGCAGGCGTTATTATGTATGTTATTGCATGGTTTGTTATTCCCTTAGAGCCATGGTTTGTGCAGCGGTAAGACAAATTGCATTGAGTGACAACTAACATGCTGGTAGTTTATTCAACAGGAACAGGAGCATCATTTTTTGGAGATCTTGCGGCTTGAAGTTTTGCAACAAGCCCTAAACCTTTGTCGGTCATAATAGCTATAACTTTTTCTTGTTGGTCATCGTTTAATTTCATAAAGCTTTCAACAAATTCTGAATCTGTTGTTTCAGACCTATTGGACAGGGCGCGAAAATCGTCTGCGATTATTCCTATAATCCTGTCAAAAATTCCAAGCGGTGTTTCTTTATTGGGGGTAAGATTTTTGATTTCAGTTGCCAACTCGATAACCGTTGCTCGTTGTGGTGTCCATCTCATAGCCGAAAAAGCGCCAAAAATCCCCGAGCTACCAGGGTGCATTTGTGGTTTAGTATTAATTTCGCGGTATTTTTCAAGCACCGATTTATAACCCCTAATTCCCTCAGATGTAAGTAGAACCTTTTCAATATTGACGGCAAACGCAGAAGTAGTAATTACTAATGAAACAACCACTATTGCTGTTGCACCTATCTTCATCAAATCCCTTTCAATTTCTTACTTCTTAATAAAGCTATGCTTATGGTACTCAAGTAAGTTTCTAATTATCAAGATCTATATTTTGGGGTATGCCGAACAGCTTTGATTTTTATGCAACGTTCGTTACAGCTGTTTGAGAACGAGGAGAATTTATAAAAAAGCCATTGACGTGAATCGGAGGCTTTTAGCGAATTCGAAAAGTACTATTCTCTACCTATAGCTCCTTCAAAAAAAATGAAGGAGGGCGTGCATTTTTGATAAAATCTCGATGGGGGATTATCTGTTATGGGCCCGTTGTGTTTTAAACAGAAGAATAATATTCTCTTTTTGCTTGCGTAGATGATTTAGAAGTTGTAATTTGCACAACGTTTCTCATTCGACAATCGTACCCACCGAAAGATATCTTTAAATGTCATGATCATGCGAACGACAAGAATATTCATTAAAATTATGTTCATCATGTTGGCTCTTTGTGGAGACATAAGCTATGCAGATAATAGCGCATTAACCGCAAGAGAAATTGAAAAAGATTTTGGTTGTTATGATGGAAAATATGAACAAATAATCAAAGAAGCAAACAAGATCTTTTTAGAAGAACGCAAAGAATTTTTTGTTGATCTTGCACAAATAGCAGTGTTGGAATTTTTTATTTTTTCACTTGGTACCATAGCCCATGAAGTAGGACATTTAATTGCTGCTCAACATTTACTTGAGGTACGACCAAATGAGCCTATCTACATCGATATAGGAACTATTACGCCAGAAAAAACGCCACTACTGTTCTCATTAGGGAATATGCGTTTTTATAAGGATTTACCTTGGACAAAGGGGCAGACGTGGTGTCCAAAATCGGTAAAAAAGGGAAGTGAAGCACATGAAAATCTCTATACAGGTATCGTAACCATAGCAGGAGGAGTCTCTGGCGCAGCCTTCTTATATTCGCTGCTCATGCTAATAACAGCCTACTGCGCTTATTGTGATGATAAAGGTTTGACGGAGATAACCCTAAAAAGTTTTAACAATGCCGCTCATCCTTTTTCTTATATCGTGAATACAAAATCTTTGTCAGATGGGAAAAAACGATTTCTGCTTAATGCAACGTTTGTTATAGGCTTGTATATTATTTATAATCTTTTTTATGGATGCACCCCTTATCATTCTGGCGATGGTGTAAAGATATGGAAAAGGAATTTAGGGGTTACAGGATCGTCACTCGAGTTTGTACATTTCTTGTCCTCGCTGGGTGCCTGGGGATCTTGGGCGTTGCTTGCAAAAAACTATTGCGAAGCTCGTAAAAAGCTTTCAACACCTTCTTTACAAAGCCCACTTTTAACTGCAGTGGTTGCTATACTTTCTATGCGTGGTCGACTTGTTCCAAAGTTGGCGTGAGGTTGTAGGTATTTCAAACAGTGTGCTTGCTGAGTGGCATTCAGTTAATCTTCTTTTGTTTCATCGATTACAAGAATTAATTTTTTTCAAAGCCACATTCGCGACAATTGAATGTATCATTTTTGTGGTCGAATACTGGTCAAGGTATTCCACTACATACACAGATCCACCATGAGATTCAACAAACCCACCGCCTGCAATTGACTCCTTTTTGTAATCACCACCTTTGACTAAAATGTCTGGCTGCACATATTCAATAAGCTCTTGTGGGGTATCCTGAGGAAATAAGACGACATAGTCTACAACTGCTAAGGCCGCTACCACCGTCATTCTATCTCCTAAGGTATTAATTGGACGATCAAGACCCTTATATCTTTTTACTGAATCATCGCTATTAACCGCCACAATCAAGAGATCACCAAATGATCTTGCTGAACGCAGTAGATGAATATGCCCAGGGTGTAATAAATCAAATGTGCCGCTCGTAAGTATTATTTTTTTACCAGCGGCGCGCTGGTTATTGAGCTCTCTTTTCAGGGCATCCCAAGAAATATAGATTTTGGCACACATATTTAATCACTCATAGAAACACATGATGCTAACGCATTTCTTGCCTCAAAACCAGTTACCGCGTAATCAAAAAATGCATACGCATTTAATCCTTCGGCTAGAGCGTTACCGTGTGAGTTTGCATATTCGGAAATATCAATGCCAATAATGTTATTAATAACAGTATCAATTTCTTTGTCATGTTTGACTACTTGAGCACCACAAACATCTGCAGCTGCTAATAAGCTGAAGCAGTAGACCAATTGCTTGTAGCAATCATTATTTCGGCCAATACAACATCCCATATAATGAGAAAGCCTAATAAAATTGTCCAATTTTTTCAGAACGTGTTCTCGTATTTGTACAAATCCAAAACCAGACCGTGTTATATACCGAGGCCCTCTCATAACAACACCAAGCTCGTGATGCATTCCTGCCATTATCGCAACGAACTTTCTATCGTCATCTGATAAACCCAATTGTTCAAATAATTTTTGGAAGTCAAAAACTGCGTCTTTATTTATGAAATATTTTTTAAGTCCGAGAATATACTCAAAACCACGCATAGGATGATCTTTTTTCTCAAAATAAGCATATTCTAGATCACCAGCTTTTCCAATATCATGCAATAACGCAGCTAT
This sequence comes from Candidatus Babeliales bacterium, assembly GCA_041652535.1. GTDB lineage: Bacteria > Babelota > Babeliae > Babelales > RVW-14 > UASB124. The sequence continues at coordinate 17,868 of JBAZHB010000015.1, read as the reverse complement.
AACCAACAGCTTCAAAAACTTATCTCGATCAATTCCCTTTTCCCATTTACTCTGTAAAAGGTTGACCGTAGAACGCGTAACCCATATCGAATGTTCAAATAAATGGCCAGAATGAAACCGAGCATTTGTTGTTTTGTAAAGTAGCATATTTTCTAATAATTCCGGCAACAACGTTCGAGGTAATGCAGCATCTATCCACCCAGATACTCCTCCAAAAAACACCAATGAGGCTGCCAACATGTGTATCTTTGATAACTTCATAATAAATCCTTTTTATATGAGATACCTGACCGGGCGATGGTAATATAAGAAGTCGTAAACCGCAAACGTTAGTTTGACGGGGAGATTGTTCGAGTATGATTTCCTTTAATAGACGATTTTAGAGCTTTTGCCAGGAAGGCCATGCAGTAAGAAGCGGCTTTGTTGGTAAATAACGGATTTCTCGACATGAGTAGGGTAACTCTTCAATGACCTTGCAAAATAGGCCGATTTGTCTCAAATCATTCTGCAAGACAAGCAATCTGGGCTGTTTTTCGGCAATAAGTCCAATGAATCAAGATAATGGCGCATGCCCATTTGTCAAACATAGATTAAATCGTTAAAATCGATATACTTATAAAAGAATGAAACTTCCTACAAAACTACCCCTTGCATACTTATCGTTAGGTATTATGTCAAATTATAGTGGCCCCAAGCGCTCATCCGATAAAAGAAACTTTTCTAGATCACCTGCAACAAGAACAGGCGCATCCAATTTTCCTGCACGCTCAGGTTCGCGTCGTAGGGATTTTCGCCCATCAGCGAGAAAAGTTAAAACATTTAATCCTTCTGATTTTATAAAAAAAGTTGAAGAACAAGCAGCTTCTCCCGCATACATTCCCAAGCATTCATTCTCAGATTTTTTAGTTGAAGAACAAGTTAAAAAAAATATTATTAAGCGTGGATACACGCTTCCTACACCTATCCAAGATCAAGTGATTCCTCTTTTGCTGGAAGGCAAGGATGTTGTAGGTACGGCAAATACAGGAACAGGCAAAACGGCGGCATTCTTGATCCCTCTGGTCAATAATCTTTTAACAAAAAAAACCAAACGGGTATTGATTATTGCTCCTACGCGCGAATTGGCTGCTCAAATTCGCGGTGAACTTAAATTTTTTCAAGAAGGAACTGGTTTTAGTTCAGCCTTATGCATTGGTGGATTAAATATTAACTTTCAAATCGACCAACTTAGACGGAATCCAGAATTTGTCATAGGTACACCAGGTAGATTAAAAGATTTAGAACTCAATTGTAGGGCGTTAAATTTTTCTCAATTTACGTCTATCGTTCTTGATGAAGTAGATACAATGCTCGATATGGGATTTATTAATGATATGAAGTACATTATTAATAAATTACCGCAAGATCGTCATTCATTATTCTTCTCAGCAACCGTTTCTCCAGCAATTAAAGCGATTGCAGATCGTTTTTTGCGCAATCCTCTTTCAATTAGCGTCAAAACACGACAAACGGCCGAAAATGTAAATCAGGATGTTGTTAGAACGAATAATAAAATTGAAACATTACATGACTTACTTATTAAGCCTGGTTTTACTAAAGTTATTGTTTTTGTGCGAACAAAGCGCGCTGCTGATAAATTATCAAAAAATTTGAACGAACGCGGATTTAAAATTGCCACGATTCATGGTGATAAAACACAAGCGCATCGGAAAAGAGCTCTTGAGTTATTTAAAGATAACTATGTCAAAGTTCTTTTAGCAACTGACGTTGTGGCGCGTGGTATCGATATTGATAACGTATCGCATGTCATTAATTTTGATATGCCTCAAACGCATGAAGATTATATCCATAGAATTGGTAGAACGGGTCGTGCTAACAAAATTGGTCAGGCATTGACCTTTATCGAAGAATAATTGTTATTCCAATTTATCCTACGTTCAACTTCCTACCTACGCTGAAACTAGTTACGGCAAGACAGGCGGCGTGACTTTATGCTGACGTTTCGTGATCCTTGCCAATCAAACGCATGTAATCTTTCTGACTTTCATAAACTGCTGATGCAATGAGCTCAAAAAATGGGGTGTCATTGCCAGAACACTGTGATTGTTTGAGCGTGTTAATGTATTGATGCCTGCAAATTGGTGGAATACGTGAGCCTTATTTTAAAATAATTACGGAGCTCGCGGGCTTCTTGTTGTCCCAAAGGTCTGAGCGTACGAATTTCATTTTGAAGTGCATCTATTTTTTTTAATAACGTTTCAAGCATGCCCATACTCTTTTACAGGGTTTTCTTCATTTCACGTCAATATACCATATTTGAAGGTATGCTTGATTACAAGATAGACATAGATTGGAAGATTGATTCGGAATCGTATACGAACTTTTAATTGGAAGAGTATGCAAGATTTTACACCTCAAGAACCATTCCATCAAAACCAACCAACAGTAGAGATGGATTATTTTTTGAAGTGATAGATTATTTTATTGATAAGGAGGTAGGGTTTAAAAAAAAGGAAGAAGCGTTTTTGAGGATATTATTTTTACTATTCAGGAGGGTAACTATGAATAAAGTTACCACAATTATGGTAGCCCTATTTATTGAGAGGGGTCTTTGATGTTGAGAGCTAAAAGAGTTTATGAGGGGTTTTCCAAGAGCGATGGGGTCAGAATATTGGTTGATAGACTTTGGCCTCGGGGTCTCAGCAAAGAAAAAGCAAGGTTGGATTTTTGGCTTAAGGATATTGCGCCTAGCGATGAATTAAGAAAGTGGTTTGGCCATAAACCTGAGCGGTGGTTAGAATTCAAAAAAAAATATCTCAAAGAACTCAAAAATAAAAAAGAGATGCTTGAGAAAATTATAAAACAGGCAAAAAAACATAACATAACATTATTATATGCTGCAAAAGATCAACTTCATAACAATGCCTTGGTGCTGAGTAAATATTTGCAAAAAAAAATGTGAAGTATGGTACCTAAGACCAAAATTGAATCGGCATGGAATCAACAAACCCATCGCCTGCAATTGACTCCTTTTTGTAATCACCACCTTTGACTAAAATGTCTGGCTGCACATATTCAATAAGCTTTTGTGGCGTATTCTGAGGAAATAAGAGAACATATCCAGCTTCCTGTTTTTAAGCAGGAAGAAGCGCAAGTATTATCTCTTTAAATTGGGATTCAGGCATTTGTTCAGCATAATAATGCGCTGTATGCCCATCATCGTCTTTTATTGTTGCATCTCCAACTGGGAGCAAAATTTGAATAATGCCAATATAGTCACCATCCCCATAGTCCGCCGAATTTAACTGACAAATAGCAAGCATGAGTGCTGTTTGTCCCGTATTGTCCGGTTCGTCAACAAAGTTATCGTTGTATGCAAATTGGTGTATCATGTCGCCTATTTCTAGGGGCGCAGTTGACCAAGCATCATAAAGAACCGTTTTGCGATGCTTTAACAAATCACGTGTCCGTTGCATAAGCAGAGGGATTGCATTTAAGTTGCCACGCTGGGCAGCTATCATTAATGCGGTATGGCCAGCATTATTTTTGAGCGTAGTATCATGGTTAAAAGACAAAAACATGGATATAAATTCAGGACTTGTACTTACATGAAACATGGAATTTGAGTCGAGAGCTAACATCAAAGCAGTGTTGCCATTACAATCTTGTATATCAAGATTTGCGCTAGCAGAAACAAGAATACGCACAGAGTCCGCCTCAGCTTTATGTGAATGATCCATGCGTAAAATGAAGTCATCTGGTTTTATGGCATACATCAAAGCTGTTTTTCCATTGTCATCTTGAAGATTCGGATCGGCATGTTTATCAAGAAGAAATAAAATCATATCGTGATTTTGATTTTGTGCAGCAAGCATTAACGGGGTTTGGCCTACGGAGAGTCGTGCATTAGGGCTGAGTTGCTTGCGTATAAAAAGCTCACGCAAGGGAATTCCATCCAAGTCGCTGTTACGTAAAAAAATGATAAGTGCTTTTATTTCTCGCCCAATAAAGTGCCGAAAGCTCTTGTCAGGATCCATGCCAAACAATGAGCCTCTCATTCCGACGCATAGTGCAAGCGAAAAAAATAATGGGTGTACAAGCTTCTTCATGAAATATTCCTTAAAGAGGTGTTTCCTTGAGTTATCTCAACCGTGCTGTTGGAGAAAAATGTCTGTGATCGTGAGGAGAATTATAAAGGAGAAAAAGACTGGCTTCCACTGGATGACATGTTCCCGTCTACGTCAATGCTACGACGAACAAGCCACAAATTGGAGCTTGGCATAAGTTTGTGTACCGTTCAAACGGCGTACTCAATTTGGGGCGTGAAGTTGGCCCACGAGCATTACGTGCGATGTTTGGTAAGTTTGGCCAAAGGACCGTTGATCGATTAATAACGGAGGCTAAAAAGGTTCAACTACCCAGACAGCGGAATCCCTTGGGCATTATTCGTGAACACCTGACCAACTTTGAGCCATTAAGGTTAAAGAGCTTTTAGGTCTCTAGTAAAAAAGAGGCAGCGTATTGGCCGCCACCTCTCTTGGAAAAGTATATTCGCGTAAATTTGGGTTATCTTGCTCGTCTCCAACCCCATTGCATGAACTCGTCGAGGCGCCATAGACGCCCAACTCCGAGCGGGCCACCAACTAGGACAAGCTCAGCATCTAGTGCATTTATTCGCACAACAATGCATTGATTTCCTTCATGATCAGCGAAGGGCAATGGGTCAAAAGTTGGCTCACTAAGTTCGTTTAGGAAGCCTTGATGTTGAGCAACATTAAAATTGGTGCGGCAAATTGGACATGCGTTTCTTACTATAAGGGCTTGGCAAAGACATGCGGTGTGGAAGAAGTGGTTGCAAGGGGTCTTTGTTACAAGAAGTGGGGCCAAAGGTGCGAGACAGATTGCGCAAATTTCTTCTTGTTCCGGTTCGGAGGCAACCTTTTTTTCGCATTCAGGTGCAAGTGCGCACTGGGCACTACCAACTAGTGACAAAGCAAGAGTGAGGCCGAAAGCGGCTTTGAGTATATTTTGAGTATTAAAAGTGTTCATAAAAAGCCTCCAAAATTTGACTGTGTTTTTAACAGGGTATTTTTAAGCAGAAAGCAAGGCGAGCACGGCATCTTTAGATGGGGAATCAGCCATCTGCTCTGCATAGTAACGAGCCGTATGTCCATCATTATCGATTACCGTTGTATCAGCTCCGGCAGCAAGCAAGACGCGAACTGTATCTTCAAGCTGACCCAAGTATGGTAGAATCGTTGCCTGCCAAACAGCAAGTATTAGCGGCGTTTTACCCGTATTGTCTATGTCATTAATAAAGTCTTCAACAAATGGATGTACCATATCGCATATTTCCATAGGTGCTGCCGTCCAGGTTGCAAAAAGCACTTGCTTGCGCGACCTTAACAAATTATTATGTGCCTCAATAAGCACAGAAAGCGCGGTTGGGTTGCCCCATCGAGCAGCAAGCATTAATGCTGTATGTCCTTCCCCGTTGCAGAGAGTAATGTTTGACTTTGCTGCAATAAGCGTTCTACACATCTCATGATCTCCATCATGAGCAGCCCACATCAAGGCAGTACGCCCATTAAAGCCTTGAATATTGACGTCAGCACCAGCATCAAGTAGGGCATTTACATATGCAGAACGTTTAAGTACAGCACCCATCGACGCAGCCTCTATAAGAGGGGTGTTGTCAAGAACATTGGGGACATTAACATTTGCGTGAGCAGCGATAAGTTTACGAACGAAATCTATCTTTGTTGGATGATGATTATTATCCATAGAGAATTGAGCAACTGTCTCGAATAGCTTGTGTCCAAGTTCGTCAGCTGAGGGGTGCATTCCCTGAGCAATATCACTCTGCGTCATGACCCCGCTTATCAGGACAAAAGATAAAAGTGATTGACGACAAAAAAAATTTTTCATAAAAATCTCCAAAAATTAGGCGTAAATCATACTATTTTTCGAACTACGTTCCGACCAATTCAAAATATCAAAACCAGAAAAATATCAGATGGAAAATAAAAACAATTAAAATATTGGTTGTGTTGGCCGTTTAGCTGAAAAGCCATTAAAAACGCCTTTTTCTAATGGGAAAAAGGCTGCTTGCAACAACTAAATGGTTGGCAAATATACACCGAGGTTGTGGAAAAGAAAAGCGGGTGTCTGTGTTCATAGCATATGAGACTGAGAATTGAATTGAGTGGTCCCTAATTGTTTACAGTATTCCAATGGTGATTCAGTTTTACTGAGAGGAAAAAATTAAGAAAATCAAACTCCCCCTGGATGACATGTTCAGGAACTATAAACTCGAGTATGGAGTTAGCTTACAGACATTTCAAACAGCGTACTCAATTTGGGGCATTCAGTTGGTATGAATCATTCAAGCAAGGTTTGAAGCCAGTACAATAAGTCCTGGTCATAAAAAAGGTTTATAAAACAGTCTTACAAATCGGACAAAGTGTATTTTTTAATGTGCATCCAGGACACAAGCGGTGTCCACATTTTTCATTCCGCAAATTTACACATTTGTGGCAATCGGCACAGCCGTCGAGGTGGCTTTGGGGGTGAAGTGCACCAGAAGGATCATTTTGATGTTGTTGTTCTGATGGCGGAAATAATTTTTCTCCATTTTTCCCGAAAAATGATTCATATAGAGGTGAGCGTATTTCTTCTCCACGTTCTTTTCTTTGTCTGATCTCTTCGTAGATTTCCTTTTCTGCTTCTAGCATTCGTTGATGAGCTTGTTTATCCAATTCCCTTTGCTCTTGCTGATATTCCTTAGCCCGTTTTTCTTGTGCTTCAGGCGAGGAATACTCCGCTTGATGTTTTCTATGATTGAAATCTCTGATTTCAAGACAAATCGCGATAACACACATAAGAATGAATGCTGTAACAATAAAATTACGCTTTTTGGGATCACCTGATGAATTGATTAAAACAAATTGTGTAATGCGAGTGAGATCGAGTCCAATGTTAGCGATCAATTTGTTGCCGTTGGGAAAGCCATTTGCATGCGTTGGTGAAATTTTTTGAGTACGTGCAAGCGCACAGAGCATTTCAAGTAGTGGTAAGATAAATAGGCCCAATTTTTCGTAGTCATTACCAAGACAAGAAGTTTTATCAAGCTGCTTATCGGTAGATGTACTTTTTTCTATTTTTAAGGCTGCCCCCCCGGCAATAAGAGATCCGGCTGCGCTGGCAATATCGTATACGATTGAAAAAGATGGATCCTTGCCTGATGTGTATACGTCATTAAACAATCTTATTGTTTGAATAAATGCTCTCTTAAAATACGCACTTGATGAATTATCATTGCGTAATTTGAATTCATAATATGCTGCCGGAGCACGCAAACATGCAGTTATTATTTCGACCGTGCCGCTTAGTGTTGAAAACAATTGCGGTTGAATTATAGCACAGATGCCAAAAACGAAGATGTATTTTTTCAGAAGTTTTTTCATGCCCTACACTTACAGATCTTATTTTTGATAGATTGATTATCCCTAAATAACATTAAATCTGAGGCGTAGTCTATAGTCTTTTTATTGCAAATGCACGACCGGATGAAGTTTTGAGATATTTTTCGAACTTACATGCTTGTTGATCATCAGTGAAAGCAGTATAAGTCTTGAGTTTCCAGGGGGCGTAGATAGAAGAATAATGAGATTTGTCCTGATTATGTTCAAGAATGCGTCTGGCTATATCATTCGTTGAACCAACATAAAAGCGTTCTGGGAAATTTATACTTTGTAAGATATAGACGTAACGCATTGGATGTTTTAAGGCTTTGTGATTTATTTGATGTCCGTCTTCATCGCGCCATAGCTCCATAGGAGCGCCGGCGGATTACGACGCGACCAGTCTTCGTCAATTTTTCTATTAATATCAAATTCATTACGGATGGCTTGCCGAGTCGTAGCCCAATGGGCGAAGACTGGCTCCCCGGGCAGGACTCGAACCTGCGACCTAACGATTAACAGTCGTGTGCTCTACCAACTGAGCTACCGGGGAAAAATTTTCTGGTGGGCGAAACAGGACTCGAACCTGTGACCCCCTGCGTGTAAGGCAGGTGCTCTAACCAACTGAGCTATTCGCCCTGTTGGGCCTTGTTTTTCATGCTGAGCATGTATTTCAAGAATTCCCTTGGAGAATAAATTAAAACGCCCTCAAAGTCAAAAAATTTGGTGCTTTTAGCGGTTATCAAGACTCATAACAAAGGCCGACAGAAGTCGCATACTTGCACCGGTGGCGCCTTTACCTACATAATTGACGCCCGTAACATCATGGGCGGTACCGGCAACGTCCAGGTGCGCCCAGCGCGCCTTGCGTACAAAGTTGCTTAAAAAGCAGGCTCCAACGATGGTGCCGGCATAATAAGCAGAACTTCCATTATTGTGGATATCTGCAATGTCGCATTTAACGGCCTCTTTAAAATCTTCATCCAGGGGGAGAGCCCATACGCGGTCGCCGGTTGTTTTGCCAAATTTAATGAGACGCTCAGCAAGTTCTTGGTTAGTGGTCATAAGGCCGGTATAGAAATGTCCAAGCGCATACAATACCGCGCCGGTAAGTGTTGCAATATCAATGATATAATCGGGCTTATAGAATTTTTCAGCGTAACATAATGCATCAGCAAGAATAAGCCTGCCTTCTGCGTCGGTATTTTTAATTTCTACCGTTGTACCATTCATGCAGGTAATGATGTCATCAGGTCGGGCTGCTTTGCCGCTAGGCATGTTTTCGACACATGGTGCAAGGCATATGATGTTTACATCGGGTTTGAGTTGCGCGAATGCATCCATGAGCGCAATAACAGAAGCGGCACCGGTCATATCATATTTCATATGTTCAATGCTGCTGGTTGGTTTGAGGTTGACGCCTCCGGTGTCAAAAGCAACGCCTTTGCCTACAAGTGCAACAGTAGGGGCCTTTTTGGATGCTTTATATTCAAGAACAATAAATTTGCCATCCTGGTCTGAGCCGGCATCAACGGCGCAAAAGCCACCCATGCCGAGTTCAAGCGCTTTTTCACGACCAAAAATGGTGCATTCAATATTTTTATATTTATCGGCAACTTTTTGCGCTTCTTCTGCAAGCGCTGTTGGCGTCATGATATTTGCTGGCGTATCAGCCCAATGGCGTGCATTGTTGATTGCAGTGCCAAGAATGTCAGCATGCGAAATTTGGAGCGCAAAGCTACGTTCATCAAAGTTAGGATTGATTGCAACGGCGAGTGCGCATTTGAAGGGGTTCTTTTTTTTCTCACTTTTGAATGTGACGAATTCGTAATCAGCCATGTGTGCGGTAATAGCGAGTTGATGTAAGAGCTCGGTATTGCTTACGCCAAATGGTTTTTCGTTAGGCAGTGCATAGATAGCAGAAGTAATAGAAAATTTTTTAAGTATGTGGACAACTAGTCCCATAGCGCGTCTGAGATGTTCAAGCTCAATATGCCAATCATCTTCAAGCTTGCCGACACCAATAAAAATAAATTGCACCAGATTTTTTGCGCGTGCGCCACTCAGAACTAATGATTGCCCTCGTTTGCCTTCAAACTGATGCTTTTTCAGTATTGAACGAAGTTGCGGATAATATTCTTTTTCAATGACATCGAATTTTGCAAGTGATGATATTGTTTCAAGATTTTCGTTAAGAAAAAAGATATAGCCTTCGACGGCGTTATCCCAGAATTTTTTTTTGCTGAGTTGCAGAGAGATCATGAATATCCTTTCACGTGGTTCGTTTGATGTAATCCAAGACGCCTTGGTGAAGAACTTCAAGGCTCAATAGTGCACAGCGGAGACGTGTTGGGCCGAGGGGGATTCCTACCAATTTAAGGATGTCGTCTTTGGTAAGTTTTAAAATTTCATCGGTTGTTTTGCCACAGCAGTGTTCGGTTAAAAGCGAAGCCGTTGCTTGACTTACAACGCAACCAGAGCCTTCAAAGCCGAGCTCTTTGACAACATTATCTGAAATTGTTCCTTCAATAGCAAGCCGATCGCCGCATGAAGGATTATGATGTCCCGCCGAAAAATTAGGATTTTGAATTTTTTTCCTATTGCGGGGGCGCTTGTAGTGGTCAAGGAATTCTTCGCTATATGCTCCGTTATTCATAAGTGGATCATTCTTTATAGGGCAACTTGGTGCATTGTGGTTAGACATGATGGTAGCTCTTGTAAAAAGATTTGAATATCATGTTCCGTGTTATACGCTGCAAGGCTAACGCGCAATACCGATTCAAAGCCAAGGTGATTAATAAGAGGCTGCGCGCATAAATTTCCTGCACGTGTTGCTACACCGTTGTAACCCAATAATGCTGCAATATCATGGGCGTGTGCTTTGTTAAACGCAATGCTTACTAAATGTCCCTCCTGCGTTAAGCGTTCTCTATTACCAAGGATGGAGATGTCATCAATTTTTTGAAGAGCGGTAATAAGGGTACGACAAAGTTGTGCTTCATGAAGATTGAGCTTATCGTAATTGATGGTGCTTTGCATATAATCAACGGCTGCGCCAAGTCCGATAACTTCTGCGATAGGTGGGGTTCCAGCTTCAAATTTTTGAGGGCTTGGTGCCCAGGTTGCAGAGGTGAAAGTTACTTCACGGATCATTGAGCCGCCATACTGGTACGGATGAACCATGTCATGAAGGTGGCGGGCAATATACAACACGCCAATGCCGGTTGGCCCAAACATTTTATGTCCAGAAAATGCAACAAAGTCGGCGCCCAATTTTTGTACATCAACTTTGGTATGTGCTACCGATTGTGCGGCATCGAGTAATACGTAAGCGCCTTGTGTATGCGCTTGTGCAATAAATTTTTCTAGCTGTCCTCTTTCCCACAACGGTCCCAGAATATTGGACATATGGGTAATGGCAACGAGTTTGGTATGTGGGGTTAAACATTTTTCAGGAGCTTCCAGCGTAAATGTTTTTGGATCGATAGGAATGAAAACGAGCTGGGCCCCGGTGTGAGCAGCTACCTGTTGCCAAGGAATCAGGTTGGCATGGTGCTCAGCCTGGGTAACAAGGATCTGATCGCCCGGTTTTAAATGTTCGCGCGCCCATGCGGTAGCAATAAAATTGATGCTTTCTGTCGTGCCTTTGGTAAAAATAATTTCTTCGCGATGACGAGCGTTAATAAAAGAGGTTATCTTATCGCGTACGGCTTCGTACTGTGTTGTGGCCATTTCGCCACGTTCATACAAGGCACGGTGAACGGTTGCGTATGATGACCGATAAAAATCATTCATGGCATTGATAACCATGTGTGGTTTATGCGCTGTTGCAGCACTATCTAAATACACAAATCGTTTATTGTCAGGGTGTTGGAAAATTGGAAAATCCTGCCGTATTCTATGCGGATCCATAAATACTCCCGCTCGCTAGGGCATTTGTTTTTGAAATTCACTATTAGAATTTATAGCAGGTAGAAGCTTTACACGCAAGTTACCGCAAAAATACGCTCTCCTGAGGCAGGGAATATCAAAACTATTTTCATAAACGTTGGTGATGTGGTACAACAAAGCCATCTTATGATTGAATTTGAAAAAGAAGGAGAGGTAATGCAGCAACAAAAAGTTCATATGGACAAACGGCGATTTAGAATTGGGGATTTGGCTGAAGAGCTTAAGGTTAAAAAGTTTGTCATTCGCTTTTGGGAAAAAGAGTTTGATATAAAATCAGACAGGTCTGAAGGAGGTCAACGTTTTTATACGTCGGAAGACCTTCAGACCTTCATTCGTATTAAAGATCTTTTATATAACAAAGGTTTTACTATCGCAGGAGCTAAAAAACAGCTCTATGTTGATGATCCATCACTGATGTCTGAAGCCCCTGTTGTTAATACTGCACCTGTTGCTCATACTGAGACAACTGTGCCTGTTCCTGATGTTGCTCCCGAAGTACAACCAGCACCTGCTTCGACGTTGGTAACACCCGCGTTTCAAGAATATCTATCACGCGATTTTACACGTCAGTTAGCAGATCTTAAAGAGCAGCTGACTCAGTTAAGTGAAAAGCTTAGAACTTCTTAATTCCGCGTGCTTTCCAATATTCACTGACAACGCCATTTGAACCGGTGATTGTAATTAAACCATCACGTTCATCAACAACAGCCTTGGCCTGTTCAAGCGCTTCTGCAAGCGATGCACATGCTTTAGCTTTGACGTTGAGTTCTTTGGCAATGACACTGAGGTCTTGTCCATCATGAACAGCGACATCGCTGCCGACAAGTGGAATAAAGAAGACATGCCCTGGAACCTTTTTGAGCAGATAGCGGGTCAACTTGATTGCTTCAATAGCATTAGTTGCCTTAGTCATGCCCATAATAAGTGCAAGCCCTTTAACCGGTTTTTGGTAGTGAACTAAACGAATGCCCAAAAACAGATTAGAAAGAGCATCAAGGTTGTTGGCATTATCGAGCAAGAGTGTTGGATTTTCTTTGTCCAAAAGTTCAAAGCGTCCGCGGAGCAAGTTGAAATGTTCGTTCCAGAACCCCTTGAGCGTTTTAATAGGATTAAGCTCAGATTGACGTTTTGCTTCAAGCGTTGGACGTCCGCGTTGACCTTTTTGAGTGGCTAAAAGGTTGCCACGAAGGAATGGTGAGAAGCGTCCTTTGATATCTTCGACGTAAATTTGTGCAATACGTTCACCAAGTGATGCAATTCTTCCATAAAGTTGTTCATAAACATAAGGAAGCGATGCCAGCTTGCGAATAGGCATAGCCCATTTCATGCCGCGATCTTCGCACCAGGCTTTCATTTTTTGAAGACGTAATTTGCTTTGTTCTGCTGAAATAAACCATGTGCCATTTTTACCGATTTCAAGCAGTTCAAGTGCCATGGCATCAAGATCTTGTCCAAGTAGGCCTTTGCCATCTTCTGCAACACGGGTAACGGCTGCAATTTTTGGAGTAAGATATGCTGCGGCGTCATATTTGCCGCCGTAATTGACCTCAACAAAAACGACATCGGTCTTTTCTGCGTTGAAATATAAAAGTGCAGCAAAAATTAAAATTTCATGACTTGTTGCCGTAATCGTATTGATTTCAGCAGCATTGATTACATCGTTAACATAATCAGTGAATGATTTATTGATAATTGATTCAAAATTGCGTGAAATGCGTTCATTGTAGGTGAGGGTATGAGTGGACAAAAGCGTTCCAACATTAAACCCTTCTTCGCGTAAAAGTTTTGCAGCAAAGTGAATGGTTGAGCTCTTACCATTGGTACCGCCAACGACAATGGTATCAACCTTGGACGTAATGCCGCCCAGACATTGATCGAGTTCCTTCATGCGTCGCAATGAAGCTTCACCGTATTCGGCTGCTTTAAGTCCGTCGAGGTACTCAACCACCTCGGCGTAATTTCTTATTTTGCCCAACCCGGCATCGCTTTTTTTGCGTGCTTGTTCAAGACTCGTAATCATGGAATTCCCTTTACCTTACGTACATTATGTGGCCTCAAAATGCCACTTTGACTTTTCTAGTTGTAATTACATTGGCTTTTAATTGCATAGTCATAATGAATTTATTATGTCCAATGTTCAATTAAAGGTGACGATGTTTATCTTATGATGAGAATGAGTAATTGTCAAACACGTCTGAATCGACGTTTTTACGAGATCGAATGTTTCAGCTAGTGCGTAGCGCGAGTATAATGTGAAGATGTTTTTTACATGCTGAATTTTTGTTTTGTAAATAGTATTTAATTGTTTCAGATAGAAAAGTTTGAGCTCAAAAAAACAGGGCGCACGATGCGCCCTGCAAAAATTTGACTTAGATCTTGGGATCGTATTATTGTGCAAAGGGAACGGCAACAAATATCACTGGCGGATATTTTTACGCTTTAACGTTCAAAGCAACTAATTTTTAGCAGGTTTGAGGCATGTTTTTGGCTTGCAAAATGCTGAATTTATTACAAACATTGCTCAAAAAAGATGCGGTATGGTCAGCAAGTGACATTTCTTGGCCAAGCTCATCATCGCTGCCAAAAAGGCGCATAAGTCCAGAAGGTTTTTTTGCCTGAATAAGCTTAATTTCCTCTTTAGTTTTGATCAGTCGTTTAACCTCATCAAGAGCATCGGAGAATGATCCAAGCTTATCAACGAGCTTAAGTTTAAGCGCTTGGTTGCCCGTAAAGGCTTTACCGTCAGCCCAGATTTTATGATTCTTTTCATTCAATTTTCTGCTTTGGGCAACGTCGTGAACAAACTGGTGATATTGGTCATCAGAAAGTTCCTGCAAGTAAGCAAGTTCTTGAGCATTGAGATCTTTTACCATACTGCCGGTGGTTTTATAGGTACCGGATTGGACATAGCGATAATTGATTTTCCATGACGTCAAAAGATCTTTTACATTGGGTAATTCCATGAAAACGCCAATGCTGCCAACAAGCGATATTGGGCTTGCCACGATGCTGTCTGCGGCCATGGCTATGTAGTAAGCTCCTGATGCGCCCGTATTTTCGATGAACGCAACAATTGGTTTGTGAAATTTAAATTTTTTAAGTTCTCTAAAAACGACTTCACTTGAACCCGAATACCCACCTGGTGAATTGATACGAAGCAATAACGCTTTGATATCAGGATTTTTTGAAAAATCCTCGATTTGTTTGATGTAATAGGTGGAATCGCCGATAAACCCATTAACGGCCAGATACCCAACATGTGCTTTGGTAGAAAGAGCATCTTCAAACATGTCTTTGAGCCCAGAAAAAATCATGGGCGTGAATTGCAAGATAAGCATTATAAAAAAGATGTTTTTGATGATAGTTGAGAAGCTGAAGCGTTTGGTAGGTTGCGTGCCGTTGTGTGATTCCATGAACTTACATCCTCTTCTTAGCGTCGCTTACCGAGACATCGGGAAGGCGCTCTTCAGTAATGGGTTTAAAAAGATCGAGTCGTACTCCGCAGACAGGACATTGCCAGTCTGGATCAAGATTTTCAAATGGAATGAGATTTCCCTCAACATCGCGATCTGCACTTTGGACGTCATACACATAGCCGCAGACGGTACAAATGTGCGCTTGCATCACGAGCCCTCCTTGTGGTTTCCTTTATATTTTTGAAAGAAAAGATCCTTCAGGAATTGGAACATATTTTTCATGCAAACGTCGTGTTGAATTTCGCTTATTAACAATCAAAAGCGCTTGTTTATTGCAGCGATTATAGGTGACTTCGGTTATAGGTGATGATAATGCAAGATAATTAGGAAGGGTATAACGATCACGCTTTTTGCGGTAATCAGAAAAGTCGGTTTTGATGCATATTTCATCAAGCGTAAACGTACATGAAACGCGTTGAATGGTTCCTTGGTCCTGATTCTTTTTCCATGCTTGTTCGATATGGCGTTGTGCAATGGCGATAAGTTTTTGCTCATTAACGGTTTCAGCGGTATCGCCGGCGTCCAAAAGAACATATGAACCAAGTAGGGCCATTGCCACGATGGTTAAGAAGTGTTTCACGATTGATATCGTCATCTTCATAGCGTTTATATCCTTTATTTTCAACAATGATTTATGACGAGAGATTTCTTACAAAACGGCTTACAAGACTATGTCAAAACAACTAACGTCAACGTACACCACGTAAAAAGAATAAGTGAAGACTCTTAATAAATGTGCCTGAAAAAGGGGTCTTTAGGTGAAAGTTTTCTATTAATCACTTTTTATCCCTTATGGCTTTCAAATGTTCATCAACCATACAGAAAGTGGTTTTGCTTGTCAAATGCGGGCGGCTAGCCAGCGTTCCTTATCTTGCAGGTCATAATGTATTTTAACACGGCTGAATCCTGCTTTTCGATAAATATCCGCGACTTTTTCCGGCTCAGTGCCAAGTTCAACGACCATGCGTGGAAGGTTACAGCCTGAAAATATGCTTTCAGGACACAAAAACCGAGCTGCTTCATAGGCTAAACGTTGATAAAATTCTAGCCCATCGTTGGGCGCTACCAGAGCCTGCTTGTCTTCCCAGTGCGTAATTTCTGGCGCTAGCGATTGATATTCTTTTTCGGCTATATAAGGAGGGTTTGAAACAATAAGGTCGTAGCATATATCTTGAGGGAGTGGGGCGCATAAATCGCCTTGTACAAACTCAACATTGCTGAGTGCATTATGATCTTTGTTTTTCTGTGCCAATGCAATGGCCGTGGGATTTTTATCAACGCCGGTAACACGAGCATGGGGCAGGGCTTGTGCCAAGGCAAGCGCAATACATCCAGTTCCTGTACAGAGATCAAGAATCGTACACGCTTGGTTGCGCACAGGCGTGCATTGTTCGATGAGCCAACTTACCCATTCCTCAGTTTCAGGTCGCGGAATAAGAATCGGAGGCTCAACAAGAATATCAAGATTACAAAAAGGGACTGAGCCAAGAATATACGCAAGTGGTTTGTGTTCATCTATACGTGCGTGAAGTTCCTGATCAAGTTGTTGCTGGTGCGGTTTGGTCAGCGTAATGCTTGTTCGAGCCAAAAGCTGTGCTTGATTTATCTGCATGACATGCGCAAGTAGAATCATGGCCTCTTGGCGTGCTTCATGTTCAGTTGTGCAACAGGCACATAATTTGGCGCATAACTGTTTGATAAATTCGTTGGTTAGCACGGCCATAATAGTTACATAAGTAAGGTGTTAAAGATTTGGATTAAATTTTCAAGTGTAAGCGTCTGCTGTTGGCGCTGATCGTAGAGCTTTTTGAGCAGAGAGACGTGATTTGTTTTATTGCGAGTGCTCATTTTGCTGGTGTTTGAGATTCGTAAAAGATTATTGAGTAGATCTTTGAGTTGTTGTTCTTCGGTTGCAAGATCTTGTGCAAAGAGCAAAAGTGGCGTCTTTGCAGCACCATATTTTTCTTTTATTTTCTGCTTAAGAAGGAGCATCGCCTGCATATCAGACTGTTTTTTGCTCAGTGTAAGTTCATCAATAAACTGCTTTTGTTTGCTCCAATAAAGAACATCCAGCTCTTTTTCTATATCTGTAAGTGTGATTTCTTTTGGCGCTGATTGTCCGGTTTGTTCTCCTTGCAATAAACAATGTCCCGAAACAACGTTGCCAGAGATTCCTGCGCGAGAAAGCACCTCTTTAAAGTTACTCGTTTTTTCGGTCATGATAGCGTCAACTTTTTTGCGAATCCGTTCAGTTGACGACAAAAGGTTTTTTGCATCCAGGTGGCTTGAAGCGATACCCACAAGCATGAATATGACAAAAAATAAGTAATCTCTCATTATCCTCTCCTTAATCATGCAATAATCCATGAACATATTTTTCCGCATCAAAACGTGCTATATCGTTGATGCGTTCTCCATAAGTAACATAGATGATTGGAATTTTAAGCTTGTGGGTAATGGCAAATACAATGCCTCCTTTACCCGTGCCATCAAGCTTAGTCAAAATAATGCCATCAAGCGGCGTTACCTGATGAAAGAGCTCAGCTTGTGTGAGGCTGTTTTGTCCCAGCATGGCATCAATGCTGAGCCAGGTTGCTATTTTTTCTTGGGGAAAATGTTTACTGATAGTGCGTTTGATCTTCTCAAGCTCGTGCATAAGATTGGTTTTTGTCTGAAGGCGCCCCGCCGTATCAATAATCAACGCGTCAAATTTTTCATCGAGGCATTTTTTGCAACCATCATATACAACTGCAGCAGGATCTTGTCCTTCTTTACCAACATGAAGTGCAATGCCAAGCGAGGATACCCACGAAGACAACTGTTCGGTTGCTGCAGCACGAAATGTGTCGCCCGCAATAACTAAGACGCGCTTGCCCTGTTGCTTCATAAGCTGTGCATATTTGGCTACAAAGGTTGTTTTGCCACTACCATTGATGCCGACCATGAGCATGATGCGAGGAGATGTTTCGGGTGCTGTT
>JBAZHB010000014.1:10426-22638 GCA_041652535.1 Candidatus Babeliales bacterium | reverse complement strand
AGGATAAGAAGAACTCCTTGTATAACCGGAACAAAAAGGCCAATAAAGCCAACAATCAAGAGCGCCACGCCCACAACAACACGGCCACCGTTGTTATAAATAGACTTCCAAAATTTATTCATCACTTCACCCTTCCTTCAATGACTAAAATTTCAAACTGATACTTTAATGCTAACATTCCGTTCGCCCTGCGTGTCCGTCGTAGCCATTTATGGCGCAGACGGATGTATCGAAGGGTGAACACAAGTAAGCGTTCAGAACTGTTCATGCTTCGATACGTTTTATTCGCAAGGCTCATAAAACACTCAGCACGAACGGGTTTTACATACAAATAACCATAAGCAAGCATCCCATTTGCAATAATCCCTCTATCCCTTAAACTTAAGTTTTTGCTGATTTCTATTATGTATTTTGGGGTTTAGATAAGGCAATAGTATTGCATTTTGCGCGGGGGCATTTCAGGATATGAAGTATCTATCTACTTTTACGCGTTGTTGTTATTTTTTGATAATGGGCATGGGTATAACCCATGCATATATTCCAACTACCTGGATCCAGGGAACGCCACAAAACATCTATAGCCCTTCATGCACCATCAATGCATCGCAAGAAGGCGGCGTTTATAGACCTTTTATGTTTGAGCCGGAAATAAACATTTTTACGCTTGCTCAAAAGAGTCAGCATATGTATGGACAATGTAATGTTGCTGGGCTTGGTTTTCGTGGAACATTGTATATGGATCGCATGCTTCGTGGTCTTTATAGCCAAATAGCAATCGCCGCACTCACCAATCATGGAAGAATTCATGATCAAGCATCTCACGTTAAACACGTTAGCTCTTCAAATCTTGCCGATAGCACCATAACGCTTGGCTGGAAGATGCTCAATCGCAAAAATCTTGGCGTATCTGCATACATTTTTGGCACAATTCCTGCTCCTCATTGCGCCACCTACACGCCAGGAATCATCCGCAACTGGGTTGGCCTTGATCGTCATGTTACGTGGGGAACTGGCATGGACCTCTGGAAGCGTCTATGGGGCACCAAACTTCATCATATTGATTGGCTCTCTGACGCTCAGATAACTTTTTTGACCAAACGTCATGCACACGCATGGATGATGACGCCTGATGGCTACCAATTATGTCCTATCACTATTCATGCGCATGAGCTTTATAAACTCCAATCGACACTTGCGTATCAGTTTAAAAATTTCATTAGTGACGTTGGGGTCCAATGCTTTTACATGCCTGCTCCTTACTATGATAACTATGATACCGCCACGCAATACGATCGACGTCTTGAGTCTTCAGATCTTTCGGTATCTCTCTTGTGCGATGTAGGCGCCGTCTTTCCATGCAACAAAGCCTCGTGGTATTGCTCATTAGGCGCACAACTTACCGAGTATAATCACTCTTTTGATATGTGGAGCGCCAACCTTAAAACGGGCGTACGCTTCTAAATTTTGTTATGGAGAAAAAATCAATGAATTCTTTTTTAATGCGTTGCTTGTATTTTTTTGGTGCCATGCTCGTGGGAATTTCTTACCTACAAGGAAATGACGACAAACAGCGGGCAACCGGCAAATTCAAACTACTCACCACGTTGTACAATGAAAAAAATCCCCACCGCGCACAAGAATTTATAACCTGTCTTGAAAAGAATTTGAGCCACCCTTCAATCGACACCGTTCATGTCTTGTATGACACCGCCAAAGACGATGCAAACGGCAGCAAGATTCTTGATTATCTTAAATCTCACAACGTTATTATCTCCTATATTTCAGAACGTGCATCATTTGGTGATTTCTTTAAAATCGCCAATAAAAAATATCCCAACTGCCGCGTCATTGTCAGTAATGCTGACATATTTTTTAACGAAACCTTAACGCTTCTTGAACCGTGTGATTTGCGCAACAAATTTTTGGCATTAACACGTTGGGATGTAACCATCATGGATGATCTTGTTGAGTTTTACCCGCTTGGCTATTC
Source organism: Candidatus Babeliales bacterium (assembly GCA_041652535.1). Taxonomy (GTDB): domain Bacteria; phylum Babelota; class Babeliae; order Babelales; family RVW-14; genus UASB124. The sequence continues at coordinate 20,648 of JBAZHB010000014.1, read as the reverse complement.
TCAGGACGTGTGGATATTTCAAACGCCCCTTCGTCCCTTTGAATTTGATGCGATAAAAATGGGTATTTTAGGCTGCGATCCAGCAATTGCTTATCAGGCTCAACAGAGCGGGCTCATCGTATCAAACCCATCATATTCAATTCAGTGCTGTCACCTTCACCGCTCACAAATTAGAAATTATGGACGTCAGTACTGGCCCTACAAACATTTAGGCAAAACTGAACCTATTCCTAAATGTACGGTACTTGAACTGGATGAATCTCAAAAAACAGCGTGCCATGAAAATCTTTACTTTAAAGGCGGCCTCAACAAACCGCTCATCATTACCGACAACTAATGATATTTTTGCGCTTGCGCAACAAGTGAAATTCATTCATACAAATTGTCAAAAACGATGTTTTCTGTTATATCTCTAGGATCTTAAAATTTATTGGGAAGTCGTCTAGTGGCAGGACCCTGGATTCTGGATCCAGTTACAGAGGTTCGAATCCTCTCTTCCCAGCCACCTACGCCAACCTGTCCGCCATAGCTTTAGCGACGGCGGAGGCGGGTAGCTATCGGCGAAGACGAATACCAACCCCAACATGTCTCGCCGAAGTTTTAATGAAGGCGGATGCATAGCGCCCCCCCCCATTTATCGAAATAGATAGGCAACTACCTATTGAATTTTCGCCAATGTTTTATAGAATATCGAGCCCTCTAGTGTAAATGCTCATTTTTAAGATAAAAAAACCACTTTTCCCGTTACATTAAGAAATATTTTCAATATGTAATGAAATGCATCATTGACACCTTTTCCAGATGAGATAGACTATTACAATAAATTCAAATTGTATATTTTAAATAATACTGTTTTATATCAAAGGACTTATCCATAAAAAAATTTATGCAACCTTTACTTCTAACACTCACGTTGTGCGGCGGAATAATCATGCAAACAAATACTCTGTATGGCATGAGCTCGCCAGTTGATGGCCTTGAGGCTCCTGCAAGCTTTGGCCGTGCTGTAGAAGTGCTTTGGTGGCGAGCTGTTAAAGGCAACCATCTCACAGCAATTCGAACACTTCTTTTTTTCGGGGTAGATCCTCTTGCCATGCAAGACAGCATCGGGTTTAATACTTTTGAACGAGCAGCTTATGATGGGAATATCGACATAGTACGTCTTTTTATCGATATTTATGGCAACAGTGATCAGAAGAGTTTTTTAAGTTACCGTTATGGCGATGGTAAATCCGCGTTATCATGGGCTGCCTCTCAGGGGCATGTTGATATAGTACAACTTCTCATTGACGCCGACGTTGACCTCAATAGTCAGGACAACAACGGCAACACCGCTTTAATGGTTGCCATTATCGGAGGGCATTACAATATTGCGCAACTTCTCATTAATGCTCACGCAGGTCTACGTGCAAAAAACCATTATGGCTCTACAGCTTTAATGATTGCTACAGGTCCAGATGGAAATGCCGACATTGCAAGACAGATTATTACTCACTCCAATATCGATATGATCAATACTAGAGATAGTTATGGAAATACTGTCCTAATGCGAGCGGCAGTTTGGGGGTATGTTGACATAGTGCGGCTTCTTGTACAAGTAGGAGCTGATACTGAAATAGAAAATAATAGGGGACAAAATGTTCGTCATATAATCGAGGATAATAGCACTCCTCATCTTCGGGATATTCTTCTGCATGCACTCGATCCGCACCAATTCTCACTAAATCTAGACTCCAAATGCGGCATTTGTTGTGAAGAAGATGGCGGAGAGTTTGAGCTTCTCGAATGTGGGCATTATTTTCATACCGGTTGCATCAAAAATTTGTTTCTCCTCAAGAAAACCAACTGCCCATTATGCCGCGAAAATGTATATATTCCTGGGATCAAAAATTATGGTAAACCTATATTCACCCTTCAAGCCTCACATGGCGAAGAAATGAAAAAAGCAAAATAACGCGTCATTTTTCAGCTAACTTAAAAGGCCTCCGATTTATGTCGGGGGTTTTTTATGCGCCAGATGTAGCAAAATTTTATGTTACCGCACGGCCATGCTAAAACCACGTGTTGTAACAGTACTGTTATTTAGCAACACCGACAAATCTTCCCGTATCCCCTTCCAATCCAAAGTTCTAAGTGTATCTACTATCTCCAGTTTTCGCTCAGGCAGGTTACGCTGAAAGAATTCTGAGCTACAACTGGCAGGCCAGCACCAAAAAGAAGAAATAGCGGAAACTGGTCACGTCGAAGCTCTGTTAACCCACTTGTAAAGCTCTCCAGAGCGAAGACGGACAACTTGTCTAACAAAGCCAGATAACTTGGGGGCTTTATGTATCACGTCTATATTCTTCGATCAATTAATCATCCTGAAGAAATCTATACCGGTTACACAACTAACATGAAACAACGTCTTGCCGAACATAATAGTGGTGAATCGATTTAGCCAGTCGCGTTTCACGGCACCTAAGCAATATTTTCAAACGCAAAAAGAGTTGTTGATAAAGCGCTTAAAGCTAAATATTTTATAAAATTTTCTTTACAAACAGAAACAGCTTTGTTAAGTTTCGCTGCAATAAAAACATACTTTGCAAAGAACGCAAAGTTTATTGGATTAAAAGGCAAATCCCATTCTCGATGGGGTTGGTATTATGACGGTTTTTTTTTGTTTTGCAATTTTTTTATTACCCAAAAGACCGCGTTTCTTAACGCAACGTATTCAGTCAAAAATTATTCTACATCAGGAAAAATCTAAGCATCAAAAAGGGAATAAATGGAAAATTTGATAGAAAAAACAAAACATCTTAAAAGGGATTTCACCGCCACTGGTTATGTAATGAATCCAGAAAGAACTAAAATCTTAGTTATTTTTCACAACAAACTTCAAAGATGGCTTCCGGCTGGAGGACATATTGAACCGAATGAATTACCTCATGAGGCCGCATTAAGAGAAGTCTTTGAAGAGACGGGAGTAATCGCCCGCATAGTCAATGACAATCCGGATATGGGCCTAAAAGGGGAAGTTGATTGTCAGATACCGCGACCATACAGCGTACTTTACCAAATCATTCCACAAAACAATAAAGATATTGAACATATTCATATTGATTTTGTCTATGCAATGGAAGCTGAGGAATCATTACTCAAAGTGCGAATTGAAGAAGTATCGAACGTCAAGTGGCTAACCAAAGATGAAATTTTCGCCTTTGATTGCTTTGATTCTATAAAAGGTTTTGTAAGAAACTGCCTAAGATAACGGATGGAGAAATAATGTTAAAAGTAGCCATTATCGGAATTGGCAAGCAAGGTTGGGACAATATACTGCCAAGCCTTGCCCAAATCAAAACCATATCAACAGTTGCAACCTGTGATATAGATAAAAATAAGGCCGATTTGGCAGCCAGAAATTACGGCGCAAAGTCTTACTGTGATTATAAAAAAATGATTGAAAATGAAGAACTCGATGCAATCATTGTAGCCAGCTATCCTAATGTACATTACAACGTTACAAAGCTCGCTTTGGAAAAAGGAATAGCTATTTTCATAGAAAAGCCGCCTACATTTACGCTTGAAGAATTGGAGACCCTAGGTAAAGATACCTTCAATTCATTAGTAGAACATTGCAAAGAAACAGGTGACCATTAAAAATGGTCCGCAAATACTTAAAAAAACCTACAAATCCTCAGCAAGAAAATATAGAATTGCTTGGATATGAATTTATCATGATAGGATAGTAATGAGCATATACCTTTCAATACTAATAGATGCTTGCAATAAGCAAAAAATATTTGTTGCTATGATAAAAAATCTTAAAAATGAGTGCCTGTATAATTCGCAACATAGAGGAAATAGCCAAAATCCATTTCAATATAGTTGCTTAGAAAAAGTACTAAATAATGAAGTGTTACACGAACAATGCAACGAAGAATTTATAACGTTATGCCAATCCTCGTATGAGTTGGCAAAGGATGCAAACCGGGAACAATTAAGCCGACGCAAATTAGTACCACAGGACGTACAAGAAAAGATGATTGCGCTTGACAGTAAAATTGATACTATGCTTCCAATTTTAGAATGGCGTTCACATTGGATTGTTTATTTGTTATTTAAAATCAAAAATTTATTCAAAATACTATCTAACTGCTCAAAAAACTAACCCTTTAGAGGAATACGCCACCACTTGCCGCAACTTCCTCTAATCCATTTGAAAAATATTTGAAAGTTGGTTCTGGCCACGCCTTTGCCAAGCAGCACTTGTGGTAGCCGGAACCCTACGAAGTGTTACAAAGATTATTGTTCACGTAAATGCTTGCTTTTTAGAACGTCCTGTTCTTATGGTAAGGATTATTATTCTTTAACTATCGTGAGGTTGTTATGTTGAAAAAATGTTTCTTTGCCTCTGGGATAAGCATATCACTCGTTTTTGCTACGCATGCAGCATTGGTACCAGATAAACTTCAAGTTACAAATTATGAGAAATATAATGTTATTAATTTGGGCACATCATCATATACCGCTCTTGAATTAAACGACAACTTACCTCTCAAAGATCATAGTACTCCTACTGTTGTTGTAGGCATTAATACCAACCCAACATTAGAACTTGCATATCAAATAGGCGAAAAAGCTGATTTTTTAATTGCATCTCAGCAACCTATAGTCAAAGATCCACGATCAGAAAATAAAGTTTTGGACTCAACACAATTTATGAAAAAATTAGATAACCCTATAGAATTTAGCTGCAGATTTATACAAAACTACGCAGAATATCTTAGGAAGCCCAAAGAGGATGTCGTTTATACTCTATCAGCTATAGATTTAAGCAAGATACCCGCTGTAATAACTAACATTACTAGCCTTATTGATGCGGTTAACTCGTCTGAAGCTGCTGGCGTAAAAAAAGCTGTTGCAGCAGCAGCAAACAATGCAACAGCCTTCGACGATTACATTGATTTGGGTTCATTTTATACACAGTTAAGTAAACAAATAAAAGATAAAAAAATTGCTGACATTATTACAGAAGGACTCCGCAGAATTCAAAAAGCCGTAGTAGCTCGTGTATCCCCTCAGAGTCTACACGCCTGTGGCCTGTCGGTTTATTATCCCAAAGATGCTGTTCAAGACTCTTATAAAAGCACTGACTTTGAAACACAAACCGGGTGGCTCAAGTTCATAACGCAATCTTAACCAAACATTGAAAGGTCACGGTGATTAGGAGAACTCTTTTAATCTCCACTATTCCCGTCTTATTGTATGTTTCAATAGAATACGTTCAAGCAATATACCCAGTCACTCAACCAACTCAACCAATCGGAATTTTGGTCAGAACGTGGACACCAGGTGATACGAATTTGCCATTCCCCATAACCCCACCAACGCCACAAGGTGTCCCAACCCCGCCAACACCAGGCGATCAGATAACGGAGGTGAATTATATTTGTGCGCAATGGGATAATAATGTAAACAGCAATACCGTTCCTTGGGATAACAACAAGCCGGTAAGCGAAATCATACTAACGCAGCCGCAACATTTTGTGCGACTTCTTTCTTCGGCAAGCAGTTCAAATGGTGCGTGGATAATGAGATCTGAATACGTACGAGGAAAAACTCCAGCCGAACTTGCTGATATTTTTGCATTACCGCCACCCCTACCTACGGAGATTGTTAATGTCGATTTGCCCGCCTCTCCCGATCCGATATATGGACCATATTATGTTCTTTGGACGGGGTATGCAGGTCCCATTACTGGGTGGGGACAAGGAGAAAGCATTCAAACTAGGCTCGTTGCAGATTTTGGCACCAACTACTATCCTAATTACCTTTATACAAGCTCATCTACGCGAAATCATCGGCAGCCAATAGGTCAATTTGCGCTCTCTTATCGACCATTGGCAGGCAGCGGCACTACATGGCAGGCAGCTAACTATCTTGATTCATTCATACCGCAAGCCTATTCAGATCTTGAAAATGTATATCACAATCTTGATTTCATAAACTACATTGATTTTGGAAGCAGCCCCTTGCAAGAGGCTCTCTTTCAAATAAGTCCGGAAAGATTTGATGCTTTTTCATTTATGAGCTTCCATGATGCGGTACTTTTTGGAGACTCAATTCTTGAAAGACAAGTTTTTTGTCATCAAAAAAAATACTTTTGCAAGCATGAGCGCAAACACAATAGCATATTTGCAAAATGCTGTGCGCCAAAGCCTTATTTTGGTTTAGAATTTTTGAGCGAATTTGATAAATTCAACAACTTTCACGGCCAATCGGCCGGCTTAATGGGGTATTTCAATTTTCCTGTACATAAAAACCTTATGCTGGGATTTGGCATTGCAGGATTGGATACCAGTCTTCATGGCATCCCACGCCCCGACAAGGCTCATGGTGGCAATGTAAAAGTCGGATTTTATGGGAGCTATTCACCACAATCATTTTTCATTGACTATCTTATATCCGGCGGTGGTAACTGGAGTAAATTCACACGATCGCTTGCGTTTAATGGCGTTGATCGCAAAGCAGATAGTAAGCCAGCCGGGGAAGATGTAGCAGTACAGGTGCAAGGTGGTGTAAATTGCTCAGACCTTCTAACCCCAATGATTCGCTTATCATATTTTTTTAATCACCAAAATCATGTTCGAGAAACAGGCGCCCATAGTTTAAATTTATACGTTAAAGAATCAAACATGAATCTCTTACGTAGCGATGTGGGCATACGATTAAGCCATGTTTTTCATTGCTCATTAGCCAATATTATGCCACGCATTAATGCATTGCTAGGGATTGATTTGTATTTAAATAAACGGAAAATACATGCCAACCTACCCGTCATTGGTGGCGACTTTTATGCGTTGGGGGAGCATACAACAAAATGCTATTTTTCCGGTGGTCTTGGATGTACCTTTCTCTTTTCAAAATGTTGGACCCTGTTTGCCAATTATGATGTAGAATTTCAATTCCATCTCACAACTCAATTGTTAAGAGTGGGAGCAGAATCAAGGTTTTAAAACTGCAACAACAAAACGGCCCCGGATTACGCACGAGAACATCTGCAACGGGTTCGAGAAATAATTGCGCTGCTCGAGAAGTAGGATTCTTGAAAAGCGCAGATCAAAATGACACTTCCAACCCCACGGTTCCTCCATGAAACAATACGTGGGAATTAGAATTCACGCCACGTGCATTCACAGAGGTTCGAGTTGAATAAGTCTCCTTTATCTGTCCGGGAGCCAGCGCGACACCCGTAACCCATAGCGCCTCATAGCCCAACTTCAGCGCAATCCTATTGATAACTTGATATTTGCACTGCACGCCGACCTCACTAGCCAAAGCAAAGTGGTTGCTTGAAGCACCTGAATTGTACACGACCTTTGCGATGCTAACTCCGGTTGATTCTGACGCACGGTTACAATATCCCCCGATCTTTACCAGTCCATTGAGGGAAAAGTGGCTACACTTGAATAATTTCCCGACCGCCCCGATCTGTAAACCATAGAGATTGTTTGTCGTGCTTGTATTCCAGAAAGGTGGGTAGCCGGGGCTGGGGTGCCTGGTTGATTTTCAAACCAGGCGACATAGGCAAGATCGGCTTTCGGATAACTCTTCCATGTCGGCTGAATACGATCCGGGGGCGGAATTGTGCCTTGAAGATTTTTATGCAGCTGCAGCCATCGAAATCCGACGAGCATGCTTATCACGTTTGAAAATTTTTTCTGCAGGGTGAGTTCCACATTATAAAGTTTTGTAGAGTAGTCCCATGTCATTGACTGGTATGTAAAATCCTGAGTCTGAAAAAAACCGCCGGGAGCCCTCATTACCAGCCAATTCAGCGGATTATCAGGCCCAATGAATCGGGTGGAGTTCCAGCCACCGATGTGGGAAAAAGATACTAATAAATCATAGTTGGAATCGATATGGTAAGCCGCGCTCAACCTAAATCCAGGGGAAAAGCCCTGTTTAAGATGTTTAAGATTGGTACTGTTAAGGGCCTGGTACTCGTTCAACAAGTGCATACTTGGCGGTGCCGACACGGTCAAAGATAATCGCTTCCGCTGATAAGGACCACCGTAGAGGATGGGACAACGGAGACGGTTGTCGTAATTTGCTATGAGTACAGCATTCGGTTAGTGTTTTGGCCTCGTTTACCTCGCCACTACTGAATGCTATTACTATTACAATAACGGCATGCCTGTAGTTATTCATTAACATCCTCATCACCATTCACCTTTTTTAATGTATTTAAGCACCCCTGCGCTTCTGGGCCATCTTTTTTGTTACAATCTTGCCGAGACCCACTTGTTAATTGATATCAAACGACTTTTACTACAGATATATACATTGCATTCACAGAAGAACGCAAGACCATTGTTTTCGAAAAATATTTGAAATCAGGATCAGGACGAGAGTTCGCAAGAAAACATTTCTAAGGCGTATGCACCGCTTCTTGATACACTTAAACATTAGAATAATAATTATCCCAAAACTCACTAAACCAAAGGATAAACATGCGTTGGTACCAGTATCTTTCATATTTTTTTGGTGGCGTATTTTTAGTTAATGCCCTTCCTCACTTTATAAGTGGCGTGATGGGACATCCCTTTCAAACTCCTTTTGCAGTTCCATCAGGCGAAGGGTTGTCTTCAGCGGTAGTAAACGTTGCATGGGGCGCCCTCAACGTCATCATCGGATATTTACTTATCTGTCGCGTTGGGACTTTCGAGCTACGACGAACAAAACATGCGCTCATACTTGGGTTAGGCGCATTTACAATGGCAATAATGCTTGCCCGTACCTTTGGAAAATTTTATGGTGGTCTTTAAATAATGATCGAAAAAATCTACAAGTAAGGCACGCGTAATTTCAAGACCTCTGAGAGGATCAAGAGTACATCTACTTTTGTTTAAAGGGCTTTTGATGAGCTTTGAGTCAACAAACGTAGCATGATCGGCATTTTTTACTGTTACATAAAAAGAATTATCTTTTAATTGATCAAAGACTTTTTTGGAGCATCGTGCGAGCATGCTATCACATTGTTCTATGGTGAGACCTGCCTTGACAGCCTCTTCATGCGTTAGCTGCTTTTCGGCTACTACAAATAAACTTGGTGTTTCAAATGTTTTATTCCAGTTGAGACCAAATAAGAACCCATCTAGATTTGCAACAGCTTTAAAAACTTTATCTTGCCGCGCAGCTTCAACTGCTGTGCTGCCACCAAACGAATGACCAAATATGCCCATGCGACATAGATCAAGATATTTTGTTAATGGTTGATTTTTCAGCCATGAAAGAATGAACTCAACATCTTTAACCCATATTTCTTGCGTCATATCAAATGTTTGCACACATGAGCGTTCTTTGTTGGAAAAGACATTCGCCAATTCTGGCAAAATTACGGGGCTCGATCCATCAGGGAATACCACGGGCCAACAAGCATCGGTGTGGTTAATGGCAACCACAACATATCCATGACTCGCCATGTCTTCGATCAACGATGAATATAATCGTGCCGCCATCAAAAAACCGGGGGAGAAAAAGAGAACGGGAAGTTGAGAGTTTTTTACATCGATCTGAGCATCAGGTATGGCCCAGTCCTTGATCTCATCTAAATACGCAAGATCTTTTGCTGATACGTTATAGGTATGCATAATCTTTTCTTTGTAGAGATGCATCGTATCCGAGAGATAGGGAGGATATTCGTTTTGCATTTTCACAGATGGATAATAGATGTGTACTAAAAGAGGTCGTCCATTTTTATCGTTATGATGGCGAGCCATATCTTTTAAAAAATGAGTACTCATGCCAACGTTATAGGAACCAGTTGGCCGTGGTAATTGTATTTTTTCTTGTGCCATTAGGAGAGCTCCAAATGATAAAACCATGAGAAAGCAGAACAATGTTTTCATGAAAGATTACTTGATTGTAGTAACACTTAATTTAGGGCTACATTTAATAGTATAAAGTTTTCTTTCTTCAAAAGATCAATAACAACGCACGTCTCCGTTCAGATACTTGAAACAAAAGCAGATTGAATTTTCACCAAGGTCTTATAAAATCAAACAAGATTATAGAACAGGAAACGTTCGGTTTTATCAACTATATTTTAATCTGAGCTGATTTTTGAAACGTACAGGAGAGGGCATTGATCGTGAAGAAAAAAGTAGTAAAGCGGGATGAGCTTGTTTCATTTCTTGATGAATATTTAAAAGTAAAGGCCATTCAGGACGAAGCATGG